>DATCZY010000204.1:0-3066 GCA_036525655.1 Lysobacterales bacterium
TATCCTGATGGAGTGATAGCTGACGTGTGAATATACGGGTAGGAATCCCGCATGCCGAAACGACGCACCTGCTTACAACTGAACATTCGCTACGCCGATTTGGCCTGCAGGGTAACGGGAACAGTTAACTTGCCATGCTGAAACGTACCATTTCCGGCTGGATGAGACTCAGTCTGTCCGCGCGTATTCTGATCGGCCTTGGCCTCGGGATATTCGCCGGCCTGTTCTTCGGTGAGGCGAGCGCCATCCTGCAACCGCTTGCCGACATCTACATCCGCCTGATGCAGATGACGGTATTGCCCTACCTGATCACTTCGCTGGTGATCGCCTTTGGTCAACTCGAAGCCCAGGAGGCCAAACGCCTTGCCTTGCGCGGGGGCTTGCTGCTGCTGATGATCTGGGTCGTGACTTCCATGGTGCTCGTTGTTTTGCCGATGACCTTTCCGGACTACAACAGTGCTTCGTTCTTCAGCCATTCACTGGTCGAACCCCAACAATCCTTTTCGATGACGGAACTCTATTTCACATCGAACCCCTTCGCCTCCCTGTCGCAGAACGTGGTACCGGCTGTGGTCTTGTTCAGCTGCCTGATAGGCATCGGGCTGATCGGCCTGGATGACAAGGAACGACTGCTCGCGCCCCTGCGCACCTGGAACAAGGCGATCGTACGCATCACCGGTTTCGTCATCAACCTGACACCCTATGGCGTATTCGCGATCGGTGCGGTGACCGCCGGTACTATGCAGCCGGACATGATTGGCAGGCTCGAGGTCTACTTCATCGCGTTTTCCATTGGCGCCCTTTTGTTGGCATTCTGGATTCTGCCGTTGCTGGTGACCGCGGTGACGCCATTCCGCTACCGGGAAGTGTCAGGTATCGCCCGCGATGCACTGCTGACCGCGTTTGTCGCCAACAGCGCATTCATCGTGCTGCCCATTCTTGTCGAACGTTCGAAAAAACTGCTCGAACAACATGGTCTTTTGGACGAAAACGCGAATTCGGCAACCGAAGTATTGATTCCGGTAATGTTCAACTTCCCCAATGCGGGAAAACTCCTGACCTTGCTCTTCATTCCTTTCGCGGCCTGGATCAGCGGCGCCGCACTGGAAGGGAACGACTATGCGACCCTGCTATCGACCGGTATTCCGAGTTATTTTGCCAAGGCCCAGGTTGCACTGCCGTTCCTGCTCGATGTGTTTGGCCTGCCGCAGGATGTGTTTCAGCTGTATATCCCCACCACGATCATCACCGGTAAATTCGACTCACTGCTGACCGCCATGAACCTGTTGGTTTTCGCCTTGCTCGGTGCCGGCGCCCTCGGTGGCTTCCTGGTTTTCAAGCGCGGCCGATTGCTGCGGGCTGCTGCTGGCATACTTGGCGGCACCGCCCTGGTCGTAATCATACTGCGTGTGGTCTTCGCCCTGATGATCGACACCAGCTACCACATGGACGAAGCGGTCAGGCATATGCAGGTGGCAAAGCGGGCGGTGGAAACCATCGTTCACCACGAAATGCCTGATATGCCAACAGTCGCAAGGTCTCCTGGCATCGATTCACTGACGCATATCAGGGAACGCGGCATACTTAAAATCGGCTATGACCCCGACAACCTGCCCATGAGCTTCTTCAATACGAATGAGGATCTCGTGGGTTTTGAAGTGGAACTGGCCGAAAAATTGGCCACGTCGTTAAAATTGCGGGCGGAGTTCGTTCCCATCGAATGGAGCATTCTCCCGCAAATGCTGGCTTCGGGCGTGATCGATGTCATGCCCGGTATGTGGTACCGGCCGTACTGGTTCTCCAGCGTGCAACTGACTGACCCTTATTTCCTGGCGACGGTTGGCCTGGCGGTGCGCGACGAGCGCCGAGACGAGTTTGACAGCATGGAAAAGCTGAACAAGGCCAAGGGCCTGAAGATCGGCGTTCCGCTGGATACCACTCAAATTGAATACAGCATGCAACGTTATTTTGGCAAGGCCGGCGCGGAGTTTGTCACCATCGAATTCTGGCAGTCCTATTTCGAGGGCAAGCACCCGGAAATCGATGCTTTCCTGATGCCAGCCGAACACGCGGCCGCATGGACGCTACTGCATCCGCAGTTCACCGTCGTGGTGCCACAACCCGATCCCGTGCGAGTGCCGACAGCATTCGGTGTTGCCCTGGAATCCGACGATCTCGCAAAGGTTATCAACGAGTGGGTCATCTATGCCGCCAACGCCGGCATCGTCGATGAGGCCTACGATTACTGGGTAATGGGACAGGGCACAGAAACCACCGTGCCAAGATGGTCTATCCTGCGAAATGTTCTGGGATGGGTGGACTAAACCGCGAACCAAATCCGTCCGCAATGGCCTTTCACAGCGGGGGTTCCAGGCGCTAATATATTCGAGGCAACACAGGCAGTTGACCGCATGAAATCACTGCTGGCTTTACCAGCCGTCCAGGCGATGGTTGGTTAGGTGCGACGCTTCACTGCCCGCAACCAGATGAGAGCACCCAGAATGACACAGGCAGTCTTTAAGAGTTGACCTTCGCTTTTGAGACTTGAGTCTAAATGTTACGAGCCTTCAAATAATTGAGGAGCGTGACCTAACCTGAAGCAAGGAGAGCCTTATGCCCACGACCTCATCCTATCCCGGTGTTTACATTGAAGAGGTGCCAAGCGGGATTCGGAAGATTACTGGAGTCGCCACTTCAATCACAGCCTTTATCGGCCGTGCCTTGCGCGGACCGGAGGACGATCCTGTCCGTGTGCAGAACTTTGCCGAATTTGAACGTGTGTTCGGGGATTTGTGGCGAGACAGCACAATGACTTATGTCGTTCAGCAGTTTTTCCAGAACGGCGGCCGCGATGCCCTGATTGTGCGCGTGCAAAATGGCGGTAGCGCCGCGACCCTGACTCTCGCAGCAGCTTTCAAACTGGTTGCCTCCAGCCGTGGTGACTGGGGTGAGAAGCTCAGGATCAGGGTTGACCACGTGACGCCTGATCCCAGCAATACTACGCTGTTCAATCTCACGATCCTGGATACCGGAACTGGCGCCATGGAGCGATTTCTCAACCTGTCC
>DATCZY010000205.1:0-5087 GCA_036525655.1 Lysobacterales bacterium
CAACGGCGTGCCGTCGTGCAGGCTTAAATTTCCGATACGTTCGCCCATCGCCAGGCTCGGGTCGCAGCTGTAACTGAGTCCGCCAACGCGCACCATGTCGCCACCCTGCTGGTAATACGGGTCCTCGTGGAACAGGTTGTCTGCGACACTTTCGAGAATCATTTTGAGCTCTGAGCCCTGCATATCCCTGACATAGGTTTCCGGATATGTCATGGCCGTCTGGTCCATCAGGCGTTCCATGGTGATGGTCTGGCCCGGCAGGATCGAAGTGCCCCAACGGAAGCCGGGAGACAGGGCGATCTGCGCGCCACCGACGGCGCGCATGGCGTCACAGATGACCTGGTCGAAGGTGCCGTTGAAATTGCCGCGGCGGTATAACAATGACTCGGCAACCGCCAGTGGTTCGTTGAGTTTATCCGCATAGGGCTGCCGTACTCCATTGATGTATTCCAGCATGCCGGCATCCGCTGCGAGCAGGTTCGAGAAAACCGGCAGCAACCGATAGCGGAAATCATTGACCTTGCCCTCACCGAGGTCGAGATCGAGCACCGCCAGGAACTTACCGTTGGAACCGGCGTTGGTCACCACTGTTTTGCCACCCGGATTATTAACCACAACGGGCTTGGGAACCGCGTCATGGGTATGACCACCGAGGATAAAATCAATGCCCGTAACGATACTGGCCATCTTGATATCCACGTCCATGCCGTTATGGGATAACACGATAACCGCATCCGGACGGTGTTCCGAACGAATCTTGTCCACCAGTTCCTGCATGTCGGAATCACGGATGCCAAACGACCAGTCGGGAATAAACCGGGCCGGGTTTGCGATCGGTGTGTAGGGGAATGCCTGGCCGATGACCGCGACCTTGCGCCCGCCCATTTCCCTGATCGTGAAGGGCTTGAATGCATGCCCGGTATCTTCATCGTAAACCGGCGCATCGTCGAACATCGCCTCTTCGGTGACGAATACATTTTGCGCGATGAACTCGCCTTTGAATGACTTGATGTTTTCGAGAATCTCTTCCTGCTGGTAGGTGAATTCCCAGTGGCCCGTCATGATGTCGACACCCAGACGGTTGCAGGCTTCCACCATATCCTTGCCGCGTGTCCACAATGCCGTCGCCGAACCCTGCCAGGTGTCGCCACCGTCGAGCAGGAGCGATTGGCCATCGGCCACTTCCGCGCGTTGCCTGTCGACCAGGGTCTTCAGATGGGCAAAACCACCCACCTTGCCGTAAGTCTCAGCGGCTTTGGCAAAATCAAGATAGGTAAAGGCATGCGCGTTCTGGGTCCCGGCTTTGATACCGGCGTAGTCGAGCAGGTGGGTGCCGACCAGGTGTGGCGGACGGCCTGAGGCCTCGCCGATACCGAGATTGACATTGGGTTCACGAAAATACACCGGCTCGAGTTGCGCATGGCAATCTGTAAAGTGCAACAAGCGGGCGTTGCCAAATGGCGGCTGGCTGTAGATATCCCCTTGCGAATAAGCGGACCTCGAGATTGGTAACAAACCCGCAGCACTTGCTGCGCCCATAATCGTGAGAAATTCACGTCTGTCCATCATGGCTTGAATCTCCGCTTATTTAGGCACGCTCTTTTGCCAGACCTTCTTTTCTCTTTCGGCCGTTGCCACGGCCAGTTCCGCGTGCAGACTAGCCTCATTCACCAGCTTCACGGCCAGATCGAAATCTCCCGCGGCCGCAGCCCTGGCAGCGTCTTCCAGAAGTATTTCGGAGGTCGTCCACAACTGCACCTTGCTTTCGGCATCACTGAGTGTTTGCCGGGCTTTGTCCAGCGCCGCCTCGTACTCCGCGGCATCTGCGGCCATGGCCGATGTATTCATCACCAAACCTGTCGCCAGGGCGGCAACCAGAAGCGTTAATTTACGTTTCATTCGCGTTTTCCCTTCAGCGGCGTGAAGCCGGCCCGTTCAGTTCCATACCATTGCTCATATATGACAGGAAGTATTCGAGATTCCGGTATACCGGGCTTTGGGCTTCATAGGGTTTGGCTCGGACCTGCGCGTTACATTCCTGGAAACGCCAGTGCAGCGTTCCGATTTCGCCCCACTTGGAGCGATAGACCGGCCAGTGGGTTGCCTGCCCAAGCATGCCACTCAAAGTGTCTGCGCGCAGCAGGCTTCCGGCCGACTGCATGTGGCAGTTTTCGCAGGCAAATTCCAGCTGGCCGCGACGTGTATAGTAGTACTCTTTGCCTGCTTCGTAGGCAGCCAATGCGCGCGGATCGTCCGGGATGACAACATTCATCTTGTTACCACGTGAGGTATAAGACATGTAGGCCGAAATATTCGCCAGTTCGCCCGTCAGCCACGGCAATGGTTCTTCGCCATTGTCTTTTCGGCACTTGTTGATGGCAACTTCCAGAGTGACAACTTCACCCGTTTCAGTATCGAAACGGGGGTAGTTCTGGCGGATGCCGATACCCCCGTTTTCGAAACAATCGGCGTAGCTCTTGCCGTTGGCGAAAGGCTGGTTAAAATCCTCCTCACCCGCCTCGATGGCGATCTCATAAGGAGGGAAATCCTCCATTTCGAGCCACTGCTCGCGCGCGCCTTCATCAAAAGCATAGAGGCCGTTGGTCATTTCATTCAGGTCAAGATCCGGAAAGCGCTGGGCAAAAAACTCCCTGAGCGCCAGCCTGTCCTCTTCGGGCGTCGCGTATGCGTTCGCCATCACCACGAACAGAAAACATGCAATTAAGAATTTTTTCACAGCCTTCTCTCCGTATGTCCTGACCCGGGGTTTTGTGTTTGCGGCCCGTTAATTGTCATGCTTAGCTGATGTCAACTTCCGACACGCTGGTATCGCCGGTATTATCCAGCCAGCTGATCTCCAGTTTGTCACCCGCCTTGGCACCCTTAAACTTGAATGCCATGTAGGGGTCTTTCGATACAGCCGTACCCCAGAAGGCCGTGGTGACCACGTTTCCGTTGTGTTTGCAGATGACTTCCTTGATGTAGTGCTTCGGCACGGTTTCGCCGGTATCGGCGTTGACCCTGACACCCGACTCCATCGGGTGTGGCATCAAAGCTTTCACTTCAGCTACATCACCCTTGAGTTTTACCTTAATTTTGATTGGACTACCCATAATTAGATTCCTTCGTAATTCAACGGACGGCCGCTATCAGCCGCCACAACCGCCAATGGTGACTTTGACTTCTTTGCTTGCGGAATACAGCTGGCCACCCGCTTTAACAACCGCGCGCACGACCGAGCTTTCACCCATCTTGATCCTGATTGAAACTTCCGGAATGGATTGCGGTGTTAATTCAAACATCGCGGCCAGCGGTGTTGGATTGTTTTCCACGATCACGCTGATGGATTCAACATCAGCCAGGTCGGTACTGATAGTGACCGGAACGACTGCCCCGTTTTCAGCAATATCCGGAATTTTCAGTGTCACCTTATCGCTCTCGGTAACCGGCGCATTAAACAGGTCGCTGACAACGCCATCGGCGGTCTTTTCTTCAAACGCCTTATCCGGCCTTGCTGCAAACAGCCAGCGTGGAACAGCCAATACGGCGGCAGCGGTTAACAAGCCCTGTACCAGGGCCCTGCGTTGTAATTTCATCGAATAACTCCCATAAAATAAATCTCTCTCACAATGATTGAATATAGTCGGTGACCAGGTCGATCTCTTCTTCGGTCAATATCCGGTTGCGGCCAAATGGCGGCATCCTGGTGTCGGGATTCCTGACCGATGCATCCCAAATTTGCGCACGTAAAACATCGCGGTCGGGGTAGCGGACTTTCATGGCGATCAGCGGTGGCCCATAGTTGCCCGTCAACTCGCCGCCTTCGACGTAGTGACAGGCCAGGCAGTTGCCTTTGAAACGATCGAATGTGATCGCCTTGCCCTGTTCCAGCTTGCTGACCGGGTCGCTCACTTCATCAGCGATGGCAAGGCTTGCAGAAAAACCGCCGATCAAGGTCAGTATTGCCAGGCGTAAAGCTATTTTGTTCAACATGGTTCTTTTCTAGTCCTGCGTGGCCTGTTGGATCATGAAGTCTACCGCCGAGGCGACGTCTTCGTCGCTCAACTGGCTTTGGCCACCCTTGGGTGGCATCACACCGAGTCCTTCGATGGCACTGCTCACCAGCATATCACGCCCCTTGGCAATACGGTCAGCCCAGGCTGCGGCGTCACCGGTCATCGGCGAGCCCGCGACACCGGCTTCATGGCACATCTGGCATGCCTGCTGATAAATTTTTTCTCCACCTTCGGCGACCACTTCAACAACCACCTCACCTTCTTCATCCTGCAATGTCGCTATGGATGGCTCTGAAGTGATGTTGACGCTTGCCGGGTCTTTGCAGTTTTCCATGCAACCGGTATTCTGGGTGTCAGGCCGGTCATCAAAAAAGAACCCGTCCTTGTTCGGCATTTCAATGCTTGCCAGGTTGTCGGCGGTCAGTACAAAATCATCATCAACCAGATCGTTCAAATTGAGTACGTAGGCAGTTATCGCATAGACTTCATCGTCCGTCAGCGAATGGGGCTGCGGAAACGGCATAGCCCGGTGGATGTAATCCCACAGCGTACTCGCGTAGGGCCAGTAACTGCCAACGGTCCTGTCCGGCCTCTCATCGGTCAGCGTACCCACGCCACCTGCCAACACGGGGTAACGCCCGACACCCTCACCAAAAGAACCATGACAGGAGGCGCATTTTTCTTCGTAGAGCATTTCGCCGTCTTCAACCGAGCCACTGCCGGGCGGAAGGCCCTTGCCGTCGGGCCGGATATCGATATCCCAACCGGCGATCTCCTCCGGAGTTGCAGGTGTGCCGATACCATAACCGCCAACTTCAGCCACCACCGGTGTGGCCGCCAATATTGCGGTCAGGAAGACAGCGATATAAACCACGTTAGCTAATCTGGACATTGGTCACCGTCCCGTCTGCATGCAAACGCCATGTGTGAATTGCGTTCTTATGATAAATCGAACTATACCCACGCGCCTCACGTAATTGTGTGAAAGTGGGTTGAACGTAGCCGGTATCATCCGTGGACCTGCTCTGAATCAGGGCGGGGGAGCCGTCCCAGGTGAAGTCGAGACTGAAC
>DATCZY010000206.1:0-2576 GCA_036525655.1 Lysobacterales bacterium
TTTTGATGCGCACACCCTGCCGTGAATGACGGCCTGTTGGGATCCGGAAACCCCGACGACTTCAAGGTCCCCGGCTGCGGCGGTAAGCTTAAGAAGTCCGCTTTTGGACAGATCCAGTGTTTTATCGATGTTCTTTTCAAATTTGCAGGTATCGGCAGACGCGTTGCTGCTGAATTGGTAGATCAGAAGGGCGACCAATACAACGGCCCAGAAACGGATCGGGTATTTCGTGGCGGTTCTCTTCGTTTTCATTGTCCTCACTCCAGAATATTGACGGGTCTTCAAGTATCACTATGCAAAAATAGAGCCAGTTAAACTTTCGACCCGGATGATGCGATAAATGAGCTGTTCCAGAGCGTATGACGATGTCACGGATGAAAAGGTTGCTGGTAACCCGGGATTCTTCTGACATTGGCAGGTTAAATTGACTATTGATACGCAAATTTCGCCAACTTGCGAGGACGTTTAGCGGGGTTGGGTCGTCCGCCCGCTCAGGAAAAGATCGTCAGGTCCCCGGGTAAGCAGGTGATTTCCGCGGGCGAATGACCGCAGAACTCTCCATCCGGACCGAGCAACAGACCTTGTGGTGAATGGATATTGACATGCGCCGCTTTACAGGACGATACCTCCTTATACAGAACATGCCGCCCGCTGTAGATGGTTGGAAACAGTTTGAGCAAGCGGCGCCGCGGCAGTTTTTCAAGGATGGTCACGTCCAGTTGCCCGTCATCGAGTTTGGCGGTTGGTGCTATCAGGAAATGCGTGCCGGTGTAGCGGCTGTTGGAAATCGCAACGAAAACATAGTTGTTTTTGCGGGTCTCGCCATCGATGTCGATGATGAGGGGATAACTTTTCAGCTTCAAAACCTGCCATAGGGTTCCCAGCGTATAGGCCGACTCACCGAGGAACTTCAGTTTCCGTGCCGTCAGCCCCGCATCGACGGCGAAGCCCATCAGCACGATGTTCAAAAAGTAAAAAGTCCTGTCAGCTGATTTTACAAGGCCGACATCCACCTGCCGTGTGTGCCCGCGGTGCAGGATCTCGATCGCATCGGTGAGCGCGTCGGCCTTTAGATCCAGTTCACGTGCGAAGGCGTTGCCGGTGCCGATGGGCAACAGGCCCAGTGGTATGCGTTCTGACTTAGGGTGCTGATAAAGACCGTTGAGAACTTCAAACACGGTACCGTCGCCGCCAGCTGCAACCACGCCGTCAAATTTGGAAAGCCGGCTGTTGGCGACCAGTTCCTCACCATGCCCCGGGTGCGTGGTTGGCAGGAAAGTCGCGTCGATGCCGAGGTTTTCGAATTTGGCCTGGATGGCCTCAAGCTTCTTAACCGAGCGGCCATGGGCGGCATTGGGGTTAAAAATAATCAGCAGCTTCAAAAGGATAAGTTTCCGGTTTCCAGGTGTGCAGGGGCAAGTCATTCTATTGCACTTGGATTTTGTTTGGTATCCTTAGGTCAAATTACCGGAAGGAACCAACGGCCCGATACGGAAATGGCAGCCAGGAAGACCAGCTTCAGTCGAAAATTACACCTTGCGTTTGGCGCTATGTTGCTAATAACGCTGGCGTTGGCGTGGTATTTCTATGACAGCGTTCAGTGGTTTGAATATGACGTGGAGCGCGTCACCATCGCCAACTCCGTATTGAACGGCCATCGTATCCTGTCCGCGCAGACCGCACAAAAATTGCGCATGATTGAAGAGAGTGTCACCAACGAAACAATTGTTGATTTGCCGCGCTGGCACGACAATGTGCGGACTCTGCAAACCGCGATCATTGATATCCGTCACGCCATCGCTGAGGAAAATGAACTGCACAGCGCCGGAACGGAAACGGGTGAGATGGAATTGCTCAACGAGATGGAGCGGCTGGTTGAAGTCATCATTGCCGCGGGTGAGACCATCAGGACGGCTTTGGAGGAGCAACGGCCCGATGATGCGCGTGATGAACTGGAGAAGTTGCGCAGTTCGGGAACCGCGGAAATTTTCAATGAACTGATGGCTGACGCGCTTACTGCAAGCCGTAACAAGCTGGTCGAGGCGAATACCGAGACAATATCCCTGGCGCATTATATTACCGGGGTTCTACCCTTGTTCATGTTGACGCTGGCCGGACTGACAGCGATGGTTACCTGGCTTTTTTCACGCAGCCTGACACGTTCTGTCAACGAGCTTCATCACGGCGCGCAGGCCTTCAGCAACGATGATTTGAACCATCGTATCCCTGAATTGCACGAGAGGGAATTCGAACAACTGGGGGCGGCGTTCAATGCCATGGCGCGTCAACTGGCCGAACACCGGGCTGCCATGCGCGACTCCAACATCCGTCTCGAAGCCATCGTCGAGGAGCGCACGCGCGCCTTGAAAAGCAGTAATGAAACACTCGCCATGGTTGATGAAAACAGACGCAAATTGCTGGCGGATATATCCCATGAGTTCCGCACACCGCTGACCGTTATCCGCGGTGAATCTGAAATCGCCCTGCGTGGCAAGGTCAAAACCAAGGCGGAATACCAGGAAACACTGGTCAGGATAATGGAACAGGCCGATCAGACCACGCGGCTTGTCGATGAC
>DATCZY010000207.1:0-3482 GCA_036525655.1 Lysobacterales bacterium
TTGCAGAACGATATCCTGAAAGAGTTCATGGTTCGCAATACCTATATCTACCCACCCTCACCGTCCATGCGGATCGTATCCGATATCATTGCGTACACCTCCAGCAAGATGCCGAAGTTCAACTCCATTTCAATTTCCGGCTACCATATGCAGGAAGCGGGGGCGACTTGTGCCCAGGAGTTGGCTTACACGATTGCGGACGGCGTTGAGTACGTGCGTGCCGCGATTGCCAGCGGTCTCGACGTGGACGTTTTTGCGCCACGATTGTCGTTCTTTTTCGCCATCGGCATGAACTTCTTTATGGAAGTGGCCAAGCTGCGGGCTGCGCGCTTGCTCTGGTCCACGCTCATGATGGAGAAATTTGCACCCAAGGATCCCCGCTCGCTGATGTTGCGCACTCACTGTCAAACCTCTGGTGTCAGCCTTACCGCCAATGATCCCTACAACAACATCATCCGCACGACCATCGAGGCGATGGCTGCGGTCCTCGGTGGAACCCAGTCACTCCACACCAACTCCTTTGACGAAGCGCTGGCACTGCCCACGGAGTTTTCGGCACGTATCGCCCGCAATACGCAATTGGTATTGAAGGAGGAAACTGGTATTACCAGGGTAGTAGACCCATTGGCAGGTTCCTATTACGTCGAGAGTCTGACCCATGAACTCGCTGACGCAGCGATGAAATTAATCGGGGAAGTCGAGGAAATGGGTGGTATGACCAAGGCAGTTGAGAGCGGCATGCCCAAGATGCGTATTGAGGAAGCCTCCGCCTTGCGCCAGGCACGTGTCGACCGTGGCGAAGACGTGATCGTTGGGGTCAACAGGTATCAACTATCAGAAGAACCTCCGATTGACATCCTTGATATCGATAACACGGCTGTCCGTGAGACCCAGATTCAACGAATCAACCAGGTACGCGGTAGTCGCGATGCGGCGGCCTGTGAACGAGCCCTCGACGCACTGACCCGGGCAGCAAAAGACGAGACGGGAAATTTGCTTGAGCTGGCCGTAGAAGCCGCCCGCGCAAGGGCCACGGTCGGTGAGATTTCCGATGCCCTGGAAAAAGTATATGGCCGCCACCGTGCAACGACCCGCTCCATAGCCGGTGTGTTCGGGTCTGCTTACGAAGGGGATGCGGATTTTTCTGCCATACAGCACGAAGTGAAGGAATTCGCAAAAAACGAGGGGCGCCGGCCGCGGATGCTGGTCTGCAAACTGGGTCAGGATGGTCATGACCGCGGCGCCAAGGTGATCGCCACCGCTTTTGCCGATATCGGCTTCGATGTTGATATCGGACCGTTGTTTCAAACACCTGAAGAAGCGGTACGCGAGGCCATCGAGAATGACGTACATGTTATTGGCATCTCGTCGCAGGCCGCGGGCCACAAGACACTGGTGCCGCAGGTTGTCGAAGGTCTGAAGCGCGCAGGTGCCGAAGATATCATCGTAATCTGCGGTGGTGTCATTCCGCCGCAGGACCACGATGAGTTACTGGCCCTGGGTGTAGCAGCCATATTCGGACCGGGTACCAACATCCTGAAAGCCGCTCATCAGGTGCTGGCGATCATTCAGGAGCGAAGACGGGATTAAAACTCACACTCTTGCCGGCTAAAACCAGGCGGACGTTTGTCACAACTCGCACCGCGATAGGGACTTAATATGAAGCAAATTATTGAACAACTTGAAGAAAAACGTAAAGCTTCGCTGCTGGGGGGAGGGCAAGACCGGATCGACAAACAGCATAGCCGGGGTAAACTCACCGCACGCGAACGTATCGATCTGCTTCTGGACGAAGGCAGCTTCGAGGAGTGGGATGCTTTTGTCGAGCACCGTTGCACCGATTTTGGTATGGCAGGCCAGAAGATTCCCGGTGATGGCGTGGTGACCGGTTACGGTACCGTCAATGGCCGGGTCGTATTTGTTTTCAGCCAGGATTTCACCGTTTTTGGAGGCTCCCTTTCAGAGGCGCACGCAGAGAAAATCTGCAAGGTCATGAAGCAGGCCATGAAAGTGGGTGCGCCGGTTATCGGGCTTAACGACTCGGGTGGCGCCCGCATCCAGGAAGGCGTGGCTTCGCTGGGGGGTTACGCCGATGTCTTCCAACTCAATGTGCTGGCATCAGGAGTGGTGCCGCAGATTTCCGTCATCATGGGCCCATGTGCGGGTGGCGCAGTCTACTCCCCGGCCATGACAGACTTTATTTTCATGGTGAAAGATAGTTCCTATATGTTCGTGACCGGGCCCGATGTGGTCAAGACCGTGACCCATGAATCGGTCACTGCCGAACAACTGGGTGGTGCTTTAACCCATTCCACGGTATCGGGTGTCTGTGACCGAGCCTATGAAAATGACGTGGAAACCTTGTTGATGGTGCGTAGGTTCATAAACTACCTGCCAGCCAATAATCGTGAAAAGCCCCCTTTTCGTCCGACCCCGGACCGGCCCAACCGGATGGAGATGTCACTCGACACGCTGGTCCCCGACAACCCCAACGTGCCCTACGACATGAAGGAGTTGATCTACAAGGTGGCCGACGATAACGAGTTTTGGGAGTTGCAGCCAGATCACGCGCAAAACATCATCATAGGTTTTGTCCGCATGGATGGATATTCGGTGGGCGTCGTGGCCAATCAACCCAAGGTGCTGGCCGGTTGTCTGGACATCAAATCATCCATCAAGGCCGGGCGTTTCGTTCGTTTTTGCGATGCATTCAACATCCCCATACTCACCTTTGTCGATGTGCCGGGGTTCATGCCTGGAACCGCACAGGAATATGGCGGCATTATCAAGCACGGGGCCAAGCTTTTATTTGCCTATGCCGAGGCAACAGTTCCGAAGGTCACCGTCATCACCCGCAAAGCCTACGGTGGCGCTTACGATGTGATGAGTTCCAAGCATTTGCGCGGTGATGTTAACCTGGCCTGGCCGAGTGCGGAAATTGCCGTCATGGGTCCCAAGGGTGCCGTGGAGATCATCTTCCGAAGTGACATCGGTGATGAGCAGAAGATTGCCGAACGAACCGAACAGTACCGTTTGAAATTCGCCAATCCATTCATTGCCGGAAGCCGTGGGTATGTCGATGACGTCATTGCGCCCCACGCAACGCGGATGCGCGTCTGTCGGTCGCTTGCCATGTTGCGGGAAAAACAGCTCGATAACCCGTGGCGTAAGCATGACAACATTCCGCTTTAATCCGATGAGACGCCACGCTGGAGGATTTGCACGTGTTTGATAAGATTCTGATCGCAAACCGAGGTGAGATCGCATGCCGGGTCATCCGGTCTGCGCAAAAAATGGGTATTAAAACCGTAGCGGTCTATTCTGAGGCCGATCGTAATGCGCTGCATGTGCAAATGGCAGACGAAGCGGTTTTCATCGGCCCACCCCCCTCGACACAAAGCTACCTGTTAAAAGAGAAGATTTTGCAGGCATGTATTGATACAGGCGCCCAGGCTGTCCATCCTGGTTATGGCTTTCTCTCC
>DATCZY010000208.1:0-5846 GCA_036525655.1 Lysobacterales bacterium
CGTGGGATTTCACCGAGGGTGGGCCTGGTTCAGCCATCTACAATTCCGTTGACGGTGGCGATAACTGGACCAGGCTCGAAGGCGGATTGCCCCGTGGCGAGTTTGTCGGGCGCATCGGCCTGGCGGTCAGCGCGTCAAGCCCCGATACGGTTTATGCCAGTATCGACAATCAGCAACCGTTACCCGAGGACCAGTGGGACCTCGGTGATCGCCCGGTTAATGCCAAGCGCTTACGCAAGATGAGCGAAGAGGAATTCCTGGCGCAGGACAAGAACGAAATCGAAGGCTTTATCCGCAGTTCCGATTTTGATGTCAGCATCGATGCCGACAAGCTGATCGAGTGGGTAAAGACCGACAAGGTCAGTATCCAGGACATTATCGATGAACTCGGCGACGCCAATGCCGATCTGTTCAATACCGATATTGTCGGTTTGCAGGTGTGGCGCTCCGACGATGCCGGCGCCAGTTGGAAATTGACGCATGACGGACCGCTGGACCAGGTGGTTTACTCCTACGGTTACTATTTCGGCGAGATCCGTGTCTCACCCAAGAATGCAGACCAGGTCTACGTGCTCGGCGTGCCGGTGGTCAAGTCCGATGATGGCGGCAAGACCTGGTTTTCGGTGCAGGGTCGTAACGCGCACAGCGACAATCAATCGATGTGGATCAACCCCGAGCAACCCGACAACCTGCTGATCGGCAACGACGGTGGCGCCGATGTGAGCTACGACGGCGGCAAGACCTGGGTGAAGGTGGATGCGCAGCCGCTGGGGCAGTTCTATACCGTCAATGTCGATATGGCCGAACCCTACAATGTATATGGCGGTTTGCAGGACAACGGCACGATCCGTTGTTCTTCAACCAACCGCTGGGAGACCGGCGCCAACTGCACGCGTATCAACGGTGGTGACGGCATGTACGTGGCAGTGGACCCGCGTGATAACACCACCGTTTATTCCGGTTCCCAATTTGGTTATTACGACCGGTTCAGTGCCGGTGGCGGTTCCGCCGAGGTCAGGCCGCGCCGTGCTTTTGGTGATCCGGCGCTGCGATACAACTGGAATGCGCCGGTGATCCTGTCATCGCACAACGCGGATGTGGTGTATTTCGGCACCAATATCCTGTACCGCTCGATGGACCAGGGTGAGACCTGGACGGCAATCAGTGGTGATCTGAGCCGTTCGACAAACCGTGGTGACGTGCCCTTTGGCACCTTGACGACACTGTCAGAATCAAGCCTGCAATTCGGTTTGATCTGGGCCGGTACCGATGACGGCCAGGTGTGGGTAACCGACAGCAGTGGTGTCCGCTGGCAGGATGCGTCCGACAAGCTTCCCAAAGACCGCTGGGTCAGCAGGGTCGAGGCTTCCAGCCATGCGCGCGAGCGTGCCTACGTCAGCCTCAATGGCTACCGTGATGACGACATTCGCGCCTATGTTTATCGCACCGATGACCTCGGCAAATCCTTCAGGGACATCAGCAAGGGCTTGCCGGCTACGGCCGTCAATGTCATCCGCGAAGACCCGCTGGTGGAGGACATCCTGTATGTGGGCACCGATCGTGGTGTCTATGTTTCCACCGACCGTGGTGATTCGTGGTCGGCTTTGCAGGGTGGCCTGCCGAATGTCCCCGTGCACGACCTTGTGGTGCACCCGCGTGAGCGAGAACTGGTTGCGGGCACCCATGGCCGCAGCATCTGGATCGTCGACGTGTTGCCCCTGCAGGACCTGGTGGAGGTGGGTGGTGATGCCGCGCTCAAGGTATTTTATATCGACGACGTAAAAGCCAGCCGTGGTTGGCGCAGTGAACGTTCCCGCTGGTATTTCCGGCCCGATGATGCGCCCAGAACAACGGTGAAATACTGGAGTAACAGTGCAGGTACGGCAAGCATCGAAATTGCGGACGGTAATGACGCCGTCGTTCGTCGTTTGAGCAATGAAACGGTTCCTGGCATGAACACTTTCGACTGGGATTTGCTGGTGGAAGAGGAGTTGGCCCTTGCGGCTGAAAGCGCCGGCTTGCAAAAGGCAAAGGAGAATGCGGGTAATGGTGACGAAGAAAAAACCCTTAACCTCGCTGCCACGCCCTATGCCGAGTCGGTCAGGCTGGGTCACAGCCTGTACGCGATTCCGGGGGATTACACCGTGCGCGTAAGCGTCGGCGAAAACAGCGAAAGTGCGGTGTTGAAGATCAAGCCGCCCAAAGACTACGAGCCCAGGGCCAGGCCGGCCTACAAGCTGCGCGGTAAGCAGGATTGATGTTGGTGAGCGGCCAGCGTGGCCGCTCACATCCCGCGCATTGCGCGCAGAGCCATAAACTGCAATGTGGTTCAGGGTTGCTGATCGTGGTCAGCGGGCCATGCTTGTCAGGCGTGCCAGAATTCGGGCAGTAGCAAAACCAGCAGGGTGTAGATTTCAAGACGGCCCAGCAGCATTGCGAAACACAGGATAATCTTGGCCGGGTCGTTCAGGGCGGCATAATGGAGACCTGCCTCACCCAGCGCAGGGCCCATGTTGCTGATGCAGGCGACGACGGCCGAATAGGATGTAACCATATCCAGGCCCGTAGCGGTCAGCAGCATGGTCATGACCGCGAAGCTGGCGATAAAAAGAAAGAAAAAGCCCCAGACGGCGTCCATGACGCTGGTCGAAGTCGAGCGGCCCTCGTATTTGACTGGAATGACGGCGCGCGGGTGAATCAGTCGGCGAATTTCCCGCAAGGCCTGGTGGTTCAATAAAACCACGCGTATCACTTTCATGCCGCCGGCGGTACTGCCGGCGCAACCGCCGATAAAAGCGACAAAAATCAGCAGCAACGGCACAAAGCTCGGCCAAATGTAAAAAGGATCGGTGGTAAAGCCGGTGGTCGTCATAACCGAAACGACATGGAACATGCCATGCCGAAACGACGCGCCAAAGCTATCGAAAGTATTTGTCAGGTAAAGTGCAAACGTCGCTAATACACCAAAAACAGCCAAAAAAGAAGCATAGGCTTTAAGTTCACTATCCTTGAAATACGCCTGCATGCTCGCCCTGTGCCAGGCGATGAAATGTAAGGAAAAGTTGATGCCCGCTATAAACATGAAGAACATGGCTATGGCTTCCAGAGTAGGACTGTTCCAGTAGGCCAGGCTTTCGTTGTGGGTGGAAAAGCCACCGGTCGCAACGGTGGCGAAGGCATGGCCGATGGCGTCAAACAGATCCATGCCCCCCATGTCATAGGCGGCGATACAGACGATCGTTAAGCTGAGATAGATCAGCCAAAGGGCCTTGGCGGTTTCGGTGATACGAGGCGTCAGCTTGGCATCCTTCATCGGCCCGGGTGTTTCCGCCCTGAACAATTGCATACCGCCGATACGCAGCATCGGCAGGATGGCGACTGCCAGTACGATGATGCCCATACCCCCGAGCCACTGCGTTTGCATACGGTAATAAAGGACGGCGCGCGGCAGGGCATCCACATTGGTGATGATGGTCGCACCGGTGGTGGTGAAACCTGACATGGATTCAAAGACGGCATCCACGAACGACAAATCGGGTGAACTCAACAGCAGGAAGGGTAGCGCACCCACCAGCACCACCGCGAGCCAACTGCAGGTGACGATCAGGAAGCCATCGCGTACCCGCAACTCATGCTTGTGATGCCTCACAGGTATGTAAATCAGCATGCCCACCAGCAGGAAAATTGTCGCACTGTCCAGGAAGAGGGTATAGGTGCCATCGCCGTAATACAGTGATACCAGCACCGGCGGAATCATCATCAGGCTTGAAACAGCGATGAGGAAACCGATAATCCTTTGAACGTTTGCAAATCCCATGATTACCGCAATTCAATATGCCATGATTTGAGTGAATGGCCGACCCGCTGGTCAAGGTGTCGTGAGTTTAATTGAGTTATGCGTCCGGGTCTGCCGGAAACTTGAAATTTCTTTTGGCATGTTAACACGCTGCCCGTGCGATGAAGCGTCATTGATGATGCTTTCAAAGACATGTTGTGGCCGGCCTGCTGCGTTGAGATTTACACTAGCGCAGCGGAGGTTGCTGAATCAACGTCGCGTAGGTTTCGAATACCTCCGTATTGCGTAGTACGTGGAATTCAACCCTGCTTCCCGGCTGGCGCTGGGCTATCATCAGCAGGAGCGCCCTGGCATCGTCCACATCAACACCGTCCAGGCTCAGCAGGATATCGCCCGGTCTGATCCCTGCGCTCCAGGCCGGACCGTTTGGGGTGACGTCGCGTACCTGCACGCCACGTCTCACGGCGCTGCCGTCGGTTTGCACCGCCAGTGGAAGATCGCTGAACAGGGCGCCAATGGATCCCCTCCTGACACTGCCGTTATCAACGATTTGCTGCATGACATCCTTGGCCATTGCGATGGGGATTGCAAAGCCGATATTCTGCGCACCCTGCATCTGGTCCAGGTTACGGGTATTGATGCCAATCACCTCGCCGCGGTAATTAATCAGCGCACCGCCGCTGTTGCCGGCATTGATCGCTGCGTCGGTCTGGATGAAGTCTTCATAGAGCACAGACCTCAGGTCATTGCGACCGGTTGCGCTGATAATGCCCATCGTGACCGTATGACTCAAGCCAAACGCATTTCCGATAGCCAGTACCACATCGCCTACCCGCACATTGGCATCTTCCGCAAGGGGTGCCGCCGGCAGGCCTGTGAGATCAATTTTAAGCACCGCGAGATCTGTTTCCGGGTCGCTGCCAACGATCTGTGCGACGGCGAAGCGACCATCCCAAAGACCCACGCTGATGTTCTGCACCTGGCTGATGACGTGGTTGTTGGTCAGGATGTAACCATCTTCGCTGACCAGGACACCTGACCCCATGTCCTGGCGTGAACGGGAAATGTAAGAACTGCCAAGTAGCTTTTGCAGACGAGGACTGACCTGTTGCAACTCAACTGACCTGGTATAAATGCTGACCACGGAGGGTGCCGTGCGATCGACCGCGTCGGCATAGGAAACCGGTGCAGCGGGTGCGCTGTTTACGACTTCCGCCGGAGGGGTGAAACGTTCGCTGACACTCGGCCAAAGATACAGAACGACGAACGCCAGCGCGAGGCCTGCGATGACCGAACGGATGACAAAACCCAGCAGTGATGCTGCAGTAATTTTTCTGTCAGAGGTCTTTGTATCAGGTTGATTCATGGCGGTCATTTTACGTCAATTAGATTACAATACCGGTTTTATGCAAAAACCGTTGTGCGTAAACGCAATTCTATCGGCAAATCGTTTGTCTCGCATGGCCCTATTCGGTAAAATAACCGATTAATTCACGCGAGGAACAGGATGATTGCTTCGAATTTTAAAGCGGCCTGTTCGTCAGCGCTGGCTTTAAGCTTAAGTTTTTTGAATTTCCTGATAATGAGTCATAGTCCTTGCGTGGGGCGTTTTTCTGTTGGAGAACTGAATGTCATCTGATGACGTAAACAAGGGGCGGCGCCGGTTTCTGGTGGCGACCACTTCTGTCGTGGGCGGAGTTGGTATAGGTATTGCCGCCGTGCCGTTTATCAAGTCCTGGATGCCGAGTGCAAGGGCGCAGGCTATCGGCGTGCCGGTTGAGGTTGACCTTGCCAAGCTGAAAGCAGGTCAATTGCTTAAAGTGCAGTGGCGTGGTCAGACAATCGGTGTATTGCATCGCACGGAAGAAATGGTGAACGGCCTTTCCAAAGTTGATGCCGATCTGGTTGACCCCCAATCAGAGCTTGCCGAGCAACCCAAGTATATCCATGGTGAGCCACGGGCTTTAAAACCCGAGTTCCTGGTCATCAATATGCATTGCACGCACCTGGGCTGCGTACCGCAGATTATCCCCGAGGTCGGCCCGCAACC
>DATCZY010000209.1:0-5891 GCA_036525655.1 Lysobacterales bacterium
CTTTAAACTGCATTCGCTCGCGAATGAATGCTTGGCGATATTGGACAAGGCCTCTTGTGAAATACGAAAGATTGCGATTTGTATCTGTTCTGGAATTTCGGCCACCGCGCTATCAATAGATGGCTTATACGAAATATTTGCAGCCTCCAGCATTTTACTAAACACCGAACTTTCAAGTGACCGCTTCAAACCAAAGTACGAGAGTTCCCTTGGCGAAAGTTCCCCGACAATTTCATGCACATCATGAAAAACCTGGGCCGCCAACCGATCAAGCAAATCCAGATCATTCTTCAAGTCGGCAGGCCCACGTTGCCTGAGTATCGCGATCCTGAGTGTCAATGCCGTCAGGACCTGGCCAACGTGATCGTGCAGATCCTTGGAAATGCGGATTCTTTCGGTTTCCTGCGTTGTGATCACACGCTGGCTGATATTCCTGATGCTTTTCATCAACTCCGCCTGGCGGGAGATGGTGGCGCCGAGAAACAACCCCGTAAAACCAACGGACACCAGGAATATCTGGGTATCAAAAAGAACGACCGAATTTCCGCTCAACAAGAAACTCAAACCCGCAATGATATTCAGCGTCACCAAACTGAACGTGGCGCCGGGCCAGCCGTGTTTGAGGGCCAAAAACAAAATTGGCAGAAACATCATGGCGAGGAATGCCCACTCGAACCCGAGCTTGATCACCGCCATAACTGCCACTATCGGGAGGATCAGGAACGCCGCATCCCTGGCAAAAATACGACGGGAGAATTTGTCCATGCCCAGCAATGACCTGACGAACTCCACCGATGACCAAATAAACAGCACACCCGCTATGTCACCCAGCGAATAGCTGAATATTCCCTTGACGGAGAATTTTTCAAATACCAGGAAGGGGCTTTCAGCCGGCATTAGCAGGAACAGGGAAATCGCAGTAGCCATCGCCGCAATAATGATGGCCAGCGTAATTGAAACCAGTTCACCCTGGTTGATGACACCCTGGGTCACCCACGCCTTTTTTCGCACTAAAAACCCAATGACGGCGACGTAAATAACTGACGGCATGAAATTCGTGACGCCATGCTCCAAGATATTTGAATAGCTGCTATGTTCGCCACTCAGGTAAGCGATTGCCAACCATTCACCAACAAGAAAAACAGGCCAGAACACAGGCCGTGTATACATCAGTAGCACGAATCGCAGACCGGCAGGAAGGTACCAGAAAGCCTGCGATAACTCCCACAAAAAAGCCCATAAACCCGAATACGAAGCGCATACGACAAACACCCCCAATGAATTAAGAATTATCTTTAGAGACGGCTTCTGAGCGTTTGATGTAAGCTGCATTGATGACTATCCGTATTGCCCTCGTCGACGATCATACGCTTGTTCGTGAAGGTTTTAGGGGTATCCTCCAGTTCGAACCTGATATGCAACTCGATTTTGAGTGCGACACCTTTGCAAAAGCAAAAGATTTCCTGGATGGTTCCCCTGCTATTGATGTTTTCATTGTCGATATTCTACTTGGTGACGATACCGGATTCCCACTCATAAAGCTCGCAAGGCAGAATGATATCAAGTGTATCGTCGTGAGTATGCACGGTAGAGAACCCTATATTTCCGAGGCAATGAGTGCGGGCGCCAACGGCTATATATCGAAGGATTCAGCCGCCACCGACCTGATAGCGGGAATCCGCGCGGTCAACGGTGACAACAATTATTTCAGCAAGGACATCGAGATCTACCTGGCAACCACGTCGGGACATAACCCGTTCACGACGCTGACCAACCGGGAAACCGAAGTTTGCCTGTTTATTCTCGATGGCTTCAAGGTTAAAAAAATTGCCAAGGAACTGAACATCAGCCCGAAGACCGTTTATGTTCATAAAGCAAATGCCTATAAAAACCTGGGTATCAACTCTACCCAGGAGTTGTTTCAAATGGTGAAGAAACACGGTCTTTATCGTGACGGCCAGGCTCAGAACATAAAATTGAGTGACTGAAGAAACTGGCGGCAATCCCACCCCTGCTTCGGCATAAAACCATCCCGGGTTGTATCCCTGACCAGTCAAAAACCCTTGCCAGGACCCGATACTGGCTTGTATTCCGCCCATAAACCATCAAATCTCTCTCGTTACCCGGGTAGAAGTGCGCACACTGCCTTATAATGCCCGACTTTTACGACAGCCGGTTGGCAGAAACTTCCAATGCTACAACTCAACCAGATCGAATTACGCCGGGGCGCCAAGCTGCTGTTCGAAAACGCCAGTCTGCAGGCCCATGCCGGTCAGCGCATGGGCATTATCGGTGTCAATGGCAGTGGTAAGAGTTCACTGTTTGCACTGATTCTCGGCCAGTTGGAAGCCGACGCGGGGCAACTGCAAATCAATCCTCGCGACGTTATTGCCCATGTTGCGCAGGAAAGTCCGCATTCCGGGCAACCGGCCCTGGAGTTTGTCCAGGACGGTGACAGGACCTGCGGCAACTCCAGGCCAGCATCGCCGAACTCGAGGCCCTCGACGGTCATGACGAACGACTGCACGACCTTTACGAGCAAATGGACAATATCGATGGTTTTGCCGCCGAAACACGGGCGGCGCGACTATTACACGGGCTGGGTTTTGAAGCCGACGTCATACGCAAACCCGTGAATGAATTCTCCGGAGGCTGGCGGATGCGTCTCAACCTGGCGCAGGCGCTCATGTGCCGCTCCGATATCCTGCTTCTGGACGAACCCACCAACCACCTCGACCTGCCTACCATCCTCTGGCTGGAACGCTGGCTGAAGTCTTACACGGGTATATTGCTTTTGATTTCGCATGACAGGGACTTCCTCGACGGCCTCTGCACGCACATCGCCCACATCGAGTTCCAGACCGTTAAAACCTACACCGGCAACTACAGCCAGTTTGAAGCGGTTCGTGCTGAACAACTGGCGCTGCAACAGGTGATGTACGTCAAGCAGCAAAGAGAAATCAAACACATGGAAAGCTTTGTAGAGAGGTTCCGCTACAAGGCCAGCAAGGCAAAACAGGCGCAAAGCCGTCTGAAAATGCTGGAACGCATGGTCCAGATCGCACCGGCACATGTCGATTCCAACTTTCATTTCAAATTTCATGAACCGGAAAAACAGCCGCAGCAACTGATGCAACTCGAGGATGTGACCGTCGGATACGGGCAGACCGCCATCGTCAGCGATATCCGTCTCAGGCTCGGTGCCGGCGACCGCATCGGCCTGCTGGGTTCAAACGGCGCCGGCAAATCCACACTGGTCAAGACCCTGGTTGACGGCAGCACGCTGTTATCTGGTGAAAGGGCGGTCAATAAACACACCCATAGCGGTTATTTTGCACAACAACAGCTCGAACTGCTGCGGATGGATTGCAGTCCCTTGTGGCACATGCAACGCGAGGCGCCCGAGGCCAGGGAGCAGGAACTGCGCAACCACCTGGGACGTTTCGGGTTCCAGGGCGACCGCATCACCGATCCGGTTGCGCCCTTTTCCGGTGGTGAAAAGGCCCGCCTGGTGCTGGCGCTGTTGGTGTTACAGAAACCCAACCTCCTGCTGCTCGATGAACCGACCAACCACCTCGACCTGGATATGCGCCACGCGCTCAGCGTGGCCCTGATGGAGTACGGCGGCGCCTTGCTGGTCATCTCCCACGACCGGCACCTGCTGCGCAGTGTCTGCGATGACCTGTATATCGTTCACAACGGCCGCCTCCACGAGTTCAGGCAATCGCTGGATGATTACCCGAACTGGCTCAAGGACCAGGATGCAACACTCGAAGAGAAGCGTTCCGGCAATGGCCAGACCCCGCCTGTCGCCAACAAAAAGCAAAACCGCCAGGACGAAGCGAGACGCAGACAACAGCTAAAGCCCTACATGGATACGGTTAGACAAATCGACCGCAAACTGGATCAGCAAAGAACCGAGCTCGGCGCACTCGAGCAGCTTTTGATCGATGAATCGCTGTATACCGACGCTGGCCGAAAAGATGAAATGACACGCCTGCTACAACAGCAAGCCGGCCTGAGATCTTCGCTGGAGACGCTCGAATGGGAATGGCTGGAAGCCAGTGAAAAACTGGAGCAAGCCGAAAAGGACCTGTAGAAACGGGTTTTTTGTGCGGGTCCCCTCAATACCACTACCGGCGCCCGCTTTACATACACTATCATGCTGATGAATCGAATGAATTTTCAGATTTGAAAGGGTTAATGAATTAGGATTGGTCCATGATTAAGAGCAATATTTCCCTCGAGGATTTCAGAAACGCCGCAGGCACCGAACTTGGCCCCTCGGACTGGCTCTTGATAGACCAGGAGCGCATCAACCTCTTTGCCGATGCGACCAATGATCATCAGTTCATTCACGTCGACCCCGAAAAGGCCGCCGCCACAACATTCGGGACCACCATTGCCCATGGTTTCCTGAGCCTGTCCATCATCCCGCATCTGCTTGCCCAGATTACACCGATACCGGAAGGCATTGTGATGGGTATCAACTACGGCACCGACAAGGTACGGTTTTCTCAACCCGTGAAAGTCAACAGCCGGGTACGTGCGAGGGCGAGGATCGAAAAGGTGAGTGAACGATCCGGTGGACAGTTCATGGTCAAAACCAGCGTAACGCTCGAAGTTGAAGACAGGCAACGCCCGGCGGTGATCGCCGAAATTCTCTCGCTGTACGTCGTTGAGATGCCCTGAAAAAAGCCATCCGTGATGAGTTGGCGCCAGTCGGTCGCCCCCGGAAAACCCGTACTTATCAATATGCCAACATGTGCGCCATGAGGGGTAAAATACCCCCAATGAAAAGCCCCGAACCATTGCACATTCTGCTTACCAACGATGACGGCCACCAGGCGCCGGGTATCCAGGAACTACACCGCGTGCTGAAGCGAACGGGCCATCGTGTCAGCGTGGTTGCACCCAGCACCGAACAGAGCGCCACCGGCATGGGTGTCACCAGTCGCAGAAACCTGGCGCTGGAACAACTCGAAACCGACTACTGGCATCTGGACGGGCAACCGGTTGATACCATCCTCGTTGCCCTCTTGCACCTGCTCGAAGACAACCCGCCCGACCTGGTTCTCTCGGGTATCAACTTCGGGCCCAACCTCGGCACTGCACTGCACATGTCCGGTACCATTGGTGCAGCCATCATGGCGACGCTCAACGGCTTCCCCTCGATCGCCATTTCCGCCGGCTTGCGCTTTGATGAGATTGACACCCAGTTTCCGAGCACCCTTGACGTATTCGAGGCGGCCGCCGAGTTCACCTGTTCCGTGATCGATTCGCTGCAGTCTTCTGTAGGCCCCAAGGGACGCCTGCTGCCTAAGGAAGTTTTACTCAATATCAATTACCCGGCGCTTCCAAAGGACCGGATAAAAGGTGTTTTGTATCCAAAAATATCCGCCGGAAACATGATTCAACTGGGTTACCACCGATGCTCGGAAACAGGCCACGTGGTACCCGGGTTTTATCCCGGTGTTGACCCGCAACAACCACACAAGGAAGCGGGCGACGTACGCGCTCACCTGGAAGGCTACATCACGATCTCGACCATAAAACCACGCTGGAACCCACCGTCGAAACAGGCGAAAAAACTCGAAAAACGCCTGCGGGGGCTGAAGTTCGGTCCATAGGACTGCGACGGACAACTGGCAGTCTCACAAAAAAGTGTGTCCGGGCCAAGTGCGACGGGAAACCTGTATCAGTGTAAAACTTAACACCCGGAATCAACTGATCTGCATGGGCGCCGGCCGCGCGCGGCATGTCCTGGTAAGCTAATAGCCCCAGCGCCCCCGCAGCTTAAGTGGAGTAGCTGTGAAGCGGACCCCTACTCGCCGTAGGGAATCCAGATATTCTTGATTTCGACCGCCCTGCGCAGGAATACTTCGCCTTCT
>DATCZY010000210.1:0-3946 GCA_036525655.1 Lysobacterales bacterium
TGACCCGCGAAGAAGCCGAAGGTTTTTACGCGGTCCACAGGGAACGTCCCTTTTTCAATGACCTGGTCAAATTCATGACATCGGGTCCGGTCATGATCCAGGCCCTGGAAGGTGAAGATGCCATTGCACTGAACCGCAAATTAATGGGCGCAACCAATCCTGCTGAAGCTGCACCGGGTACCATACGTGCTGATTTCGCGCAGAGCATCGATGCCAATGCGGTGCATGGTTCCGACGGGCCAGAAACCGCGAAAGCGGAAATTGCCTACTTCTTTGGCAAGTAGCCGCGCGGACAGCCAATCACTGTGAATGCCATCGAAAGCCGTATCAACCTGCTTGATTTTGACGAGGCGGGCTTGCGTGGCTTCTTTGTATCCATTGGTGAAAAACCCTTCCGTGCCCAGCAGATACTGAAATGGGTTTACCATCATGCGGAAACCGATTTCGACGCAATGACCGACCTGGGTATCGCGCTGCGTCAAAAACTGCACCGGATCGCCGAGATAAAGCTGCCGGAGATTCTACGTGAACAACGCTCTGCGGATGGCACGATAAAATGGCTCATTGGTTTTCACGGCGGCAACGCCGTTGAAACCGTTTATATCCCCGAGCCAAAGCGCGGTACCTTGTGTGTTTCCTCACAGGTCGGCTGCGCGCTGAACTGTTCATTCTGTTCAACCGGCGCACAGGGGTTCGCACGCAACCTGTCCACCGGTGAAATCATCGGCCAGGTGTGGCTGGCAGCGCAGGCGCTGGGGCACGAACGTAATGGCCAGCGTCAAATCACCAATATCGTGATGATGGGTATGGGTGAGCCCCTGCTCAATTTTGATGCGGTTGTGCCGGCATTGTCGCTGATGCGCAATGATCTTGGTTTTGGTTTTGCCTCCAAGCGTGTCACCGTCAGCACCGCCGGCATGGTGCCCGGTATTTACCGCCTGCGTGACACCATTGACGTCGCGCTGGCGGTGTCGCTACATGCACCCGTTGACGAGGTGCGCACCGGACTGGTGCCGCTCAACCGCAAGTACCCCATCGCTGAACTGATGCAGGCTTGCAGGGATTATGTATCCGATAAACACAAACGCACGGTGACCTTTGAATACACGCTGATAGATGGTATTAACGATCACCCGGAGCATGCGCGTAAACTGTTAAAGTTATTAAGAACAGTACCGAGCAAGCTTAATCTGATACCCTTTAACCCGTTTCCAGGTACTCAGTACCGGTGTTCCACTCCGGAGCGTATCGCCCGGTTTCAGGAAATAGTCATGCAGGGCGGGTTGATTGCGATGGTCAGAAAGACCCGGGGTGAAGATATCGATGCGGCTTGTGGACAGTTGGTCGGCAAGGTGAAGGATCGTACAAAACGCAGTGAACGGATTAAATTGAAATTGGCGGAAATCACCCAATGAACAGGTCAGCCCCCCCTCAATTCATCTCTCCGGGGATGCGGTTGCCGGCCCTGGTAAGACTGCTCTTGTCCATCCTTCTGATCACGCTTGTCGGCGCCTGTGCTTCACAACAGCCTCAAGACCCGTACAATGAAAGTGACAACCGCAAGGCGGCGGTTTCCAATACCTCCCTTGGCCTCGAATACATGAACCGCGGTCAATATGAAGTGGCGCTGGGTAAATTGAAAAAGGCGGTCAGGGCGGACCCGACCTACGCGCCAGGACAAACGGTGCTGGCGGCACTCTATGAACGTATTGGTGAGTCGGAGCTGGCCGGCAAGCACTATAAGAAAGCCTATGAGGCCGACCCGAAAAACGGTGACGTGAACAATAATTACGGTGTTTACCTGTGTCAGAACGGCAAGCCGGACCAGGCTATCAAACACATGCTTGCAGCGCTGGATGACCCGTTTTACAGTTCGCCGTCCATCGCCCTGACAAACGCCGGATCCTGTGCGCTTGGAGAGGGTGATTACGCGGCGGCGGATGAATACCTGCGTGCTGCATTGAAAATCGAACCGGATTTGGCCGATGCCCTGATGAATATGTCGAGGTTGAGTTTCGAGCAAAAGAATTACCTCACGGCACGTGCATTCATGCAGCGATACGAAGCCGTCGCCGGTCATGGGGCGGAAACCCTTTTACTTGCTTACAAGATAGAAATTGCATCCGGAAACACGAAGGCTGCAAATACCTACAAACTGATGCTTGAACACAGTTTTCCCGAATCTAATCAGGCCGCTGAGGTCCGGAGACTCTCTGGAAGATGAAACAACAACAAGAGCTGATACCAATGGCGACGGGTGAGTATCTGAAATCGCTACGACTGGAACGCAAGCTTTCGCTGGCGGAGGTTGCCAGGTCGATCATCCTGGACGAGAGACTGTTGGGTGAAATCGAAGACGACAGGGCGGAGCACATCGCCCCGCTGTATAGAAACGGTTACATCCGCACCTATGCGCGTTTTCTCAAGGTCCCGGAAGATGAAATTGCAGCTTTGCTGGCGTCTTCCGATGTAAAAGAAGCCGATCTGCGTAGTATTTTTAACGAACCGCCAAAACGCAACTCCGCGGAAAAGTGGTTACGCGCAAGCAGCTATGTGCTGGCGTCGTTATTGGTCGGCACGCTGGCCTGGCAATTTACCCACGAAGCGGTCAGGCTGTCGCAGAATGGTCCGCGGTTGCAAAATGGCGCGGCCACCGTACCGGCATCGGGTGACATGGCCAACACCACCCAACAACAGGAGTTCAGCGGTCCGGTGAATGCTTCCATAGCGCCGCTGGGTGTCCTTCACTCCAAGACTGCGAATGGGTTGGATACTGCAGAACAGGCATGGGCAGCCTTGTCAAAACCGGTTTTGCCTGATGGCGAAAGCCGTTTGCAGATCCACGTTTCTGCGGACAGTTGGGTCGAAATCACAGATGCCAGTGGGCAACAGCTCGAGATGGATCTGCTGCGTGGCGGGAGTGACAGGGACTACCATGGCCAAGCGCCGTTCAGGATTCTGTTTGGCCGCGCATCGGCAGTCCGTCTATCGATGGATGGTGAGGCGGTGGATTTAACCCCCTTTACCCGGGAAGATGTTGCACAGCTGACCTGGCCGCAGAAGTTGCAGGCCGAAAATGACGAGCCAGACGGCAACTGAATGAATTCCCCTATCCGCTCAATCCGTGGGATGAACGACATCCTTCCGCAGGATATTCATTATTGGCAGACGCTTGAGAGCACCGCCGAACGGGTATTCGCTGCGTATGGTTTCGAGCAGATCCGCCTGCCACTACTGGAAAAGACAGAAGTTTTTACACGCGCGATCGGCTCGGCTACCGATGTCGTTTCAAAGGAAATGTACAGTTTCAATGACCGTAACGACGAGTCTTTGAGCCTGCGTCCCGAGGGAACCGCCGGCGTGGTGCGTGCGGCGTTGCAAAACGGCCTGCTTTACGGGCCCGTCCGGCGGCTCTGGTATAGTGGTCCGATGTTTCGCTACGAACGTCCGCAGAAGGGCCGCAGCCGGCAGTTTCACCAGATTGGCGCGGAACTGTTTGGCGCTTCGGGCGCGGACGCCGATGCCGAGATATTGATGCTCGGCAGTCAACTGTGGAAAAACCTCGGATTGCATAATTTGCGCCTGGAAATCAATTCACTGGGTAATGCCGGGGAACGCGCGCTGTACCGCGATCATTTGTATGCATTTTTGAATGTACACAAGGCTGAACTTGACGAACAAACCAATGAACGGGCAGAACGCAACCCCCTGCGCGTACTCGATAGCAAGGACCCGAAGGTCCAGGCATTGCTTGAGGACGCACCATTGCTTGCCGACCACCTCGGTGTGGATTCACGCGCGCACTATGAACAACTGAAGCGCTACCTGGACAGGCTGGGGATTGCATTTCATGAAAACCCCCGTCTGGTGCGTGGACTCGATTATTACTGCCACACGGTGTTCGAGTGGATCACCGATGAATTGGGCGCGCAGGGCACCGTATGCG
>DATCZY010000211.1:0-5125 GCA_036525655.1 Lysobacterales bacterium
AAACAGATTTGACAGTGCCGTTAATCGACGGTATTGTTCTCACTCTCAGACACAATATCTTGTGTTATTCGAGTGGGGACGGCACAATGGCTTGTGTCTATAATCAAATAAAACCAAATGTTTAAACGGGATAATTCATGAGCAGCGTTCGGGTTGAGGCCATAGATACTGATTTTCAAGCAGTTCCTTTCCAAGAAGCATCTCTCGATATATGGGATAAGAAATATCGCTTGAAGTCAAAGATTGGCGAAAGCATCGATGCCACCATCGATGACACATACAAAAGGGTCGCGCTAGCTATTTCAGGTGTTGAAAAAACCAGGGAGTTACGCGAACAGTGGTACAAGTCTTTTTTGTGGGCGTTGCGGCGTGGTGCCATACCTGCCGGCAGGATTACATCCAATGCGGGCGCGCGCGAGCACAAACCAGCAACCTCGACCATCAATTGCACAGTTTCAGGAACCATCAAGGATTCCATGAATGGCATATTGGATAAAGTGCATGAGGCGGGGCTGACGCTTAAAGCAGGTTGTGGCATTGGTTATGAGTTTTCGACCCTGCGGCCAAAGGGCGCTTATGTATCGGGCGCCGGCGCCTATACCTCGGGCCCCCTGAGTTTCATGGATATCTATGACAAGATGTGCTTCACGGTTTCTTCCGCCGGTGGCAGAAGAGGCGCGCAGATGGCAACTTTTGATATCGGCCACCCCGACGCGATGGAGTTCATCCGTGCCAAGCGAGAGGACGGACGCCTGCGTCAGTTCAACTGCTCATTGTTGATTACCGATGAGTTTATGCACGCGGTGGAGACCAATGACAATTGGGCGTTGGCGTTCCCGATAACACCACAGGAAGCCGGTGAACTGGATATCGACGATCCGGAACAGGTGTTGTGGCGCGAGTGGCCCCTGCTCGATGACTATGTGAAACGCGAGGATGGGCTGGTTGCATGCAAGGTCTATAAGACTGTGCCGGCACGCCGTATGTGGGACATGATCATGTCTTCCACCTATGACTTTGCTGAACCGGGTTTCATCATGATCGACCGCATCAATGAAATGAACAACAACTGGTTTTGTGAAAATATCCGCGCGACCAACCCTTGTGGCGAACAGCCATTGCCACCTTATGGCGCCTGCCTGCTAGGATCGGTCAACCTGACGCGTTTTGTTGAACAACCCTTCACCCCCCAGGCTAAATTCAACTGGGAAGAATATCGTAAAGTCGTAAAAGTCTTTACCCGTTTGTTGGACAATGTAGTTGAAATCAATGGCTTGCCGCTCGGCAAGCAACGTGATGAAATCGAGCGCAAGCGTCGTCACGGCATGGGATTCCTGGGCCTGGGTTCAACGCTGGTGCTGATGGGCATGAAATACGGTTCGCCCGAATCTCTCGAGTTTACCGATAAGATTGCTCGCGAAATGGCCATTGCCGGATGGCAGGAGTCGTTGGAACTCGCACGTGAAAAAGGACCGGCGCCCTTGATGAATGAAATGTTCAGGGTTACCGCCGCCATGTTGCGTATGCGACCGGAAATGGTAGCGGACGGTTACCAGATAGGCGATTCGGTCCGAGGATCGGTGTTGCATGCGAAATACAGTCGCTATATGCAACAGATAGCAGAGATTGAACCTGAATTGGTCGCTGCTTTGGCAGAGGAAGGTGGCCGTTTCACGCATCATACTTCGATAGCGCCAACCGGCACGATTTCCCTTTCGCTCGCCAATAATGCTTCGAACGGTATCGAGCCCAGTTTTGCCCACCATTACAGTCGCAACGTTATCCGCGAAGGTAAAAAGAGCAAAGAAAAGGTCGAGGTGTTCAGTTATGAATTGCTGGCATACCGTGAATTCGTTAATCCGGCAGCCATGCCCGGTTCAGAGGACGAAAAAACAAAGCTGCCCGAGCAATTTATCACCTCGGAAGACATCACGCCGGCAGAACACGTCGACATCCAGGCCGCAGCGCAGAAGTGGATCGATTCATCCATCTCCAAGACAGCCAACGTGCCGACGGATTATCCTTATGAAAAATTTAAAAATATATACACCTATGCACACAGCAAAGGCCTGAAAGGTTGTACGACTTTCAGGTTCAACCCGGAGGCGTTCCAGGGTGTGTTGGTAAAAGAAGACGACCTTGCAAATACAACCTACCGTTTCGTGCTTGAAGATGGTGAGGTGGTTGAAGCAAAGGGAAATGAAGAGATTGAGTACGATGGCGAGGTACACACCGCCGCCAATCTGTTTGACGCTCTGAAAGAGGGTTATTACGGAAAATTTTAAGCGGAATATTAAACAAATGACGATCAAAATAAATAAACACATTGCCGGCTATGAAGTAGTAAAACCGGAAGAAGAGTTAGCCGCGTCGCTGCGTGCTGCAGAAGAAAAAGAGGCACGTAGCTCCGCCAAGGTCATCCGCATGACTGAAAAGATCATGCGTCCCGAAGGTATGGAGTCTCTTGAGGGGTCTACTTACAAAATCAAAACGCCGCTGGATGATCACGCGATGTATGTGACCATCAACGATATCATTCTCAACGCCGGAACGGTGCATGAGCAGCGCAGGCCGTTTGAAATTTTCATCAACTCCAAAAACATGGATCACTTCCAGTGGATCGTGGCCCTGACGCGTTTAATGTCAGCAGTTTTCAGAAAGGGTGGTGACGTCACTTTCCTGGCAGAAGAGTTGCAGGCTGTGTTCGATCCGAAGGGCGGCTACTTTAAAGCCGGTGGCAGATTCATGCCGTCCATCATCGCCGAGATCGGGGATGTGATAGCGCATCACATGCAAAAAATCGGTTTGATGAAAAAGGAAGAGTTGTCAGAACAGCAAAAGCTGATACTCAATCAAAAGCGCGCCGAAGCTGAAGGCGCCCAAGTAAAACCAGTTGTCAATACGCCCGGAGAGGAAACCGGTTATCCCGCCTCGGCCACCTTGTGTAATAAATGTCATACCAAGGCTGTGGTGGTCATGGATAGTTGCGCGACCTGCCTGTCGTGCGGTTACTCCAAGTGCGGGTAAGGGTCGGGGCAGGCGCCTTGCCTGCCACCGCCCCTTTTAACAGATGACCACTTTTGACCATTCACAGGCATTCACTGCTATTATGAAAGTATGTTGCTGCCTGAAGAACTCATAAAAGCCAAGCGGGACGGTCAGGAATTAACTGCAGAAGCGATAAGGGATTTCGTTGATGGTATCGCCGCGGGGCAGGTAAGTGATGCACAGATAGGGGCATTCGCCATGGCTGTGTATTTCCAGCAGATGACCATGGCGGAACAGATGGCGCTCACTCTGGCCATGCGTGACACCGGTCGCTGCCTGCATTGGCCGGGGCTTGACGGTCCGATCCTGGATAAACATTCTACCGGCGGTGTCGGCGATCTGGTCAGCCTGGTGGTGGCGCCGATGCTGGCAGCGTGTGGTGCCTATATACCGATGATAACCGGGCGGGGTCTCGGCCACACCGGTGGAACCCTGGACAAGCTGGAAAGCATTCCCGGTTTTAATGCCTTTCCGTCAGAACAAACATTCGATCAAACCGTACGTAAGGCAGGCTTTGCAATGACGGGTCAGGGTGCCGCACTGGCGCCTGCAGATGGTCGTGTTTATGCTGTGCGCGATGTTACCGCCACCGTGGATTCAATACCTTTGATAGTGGCGTCGATCCTTTCAAAGAAGCTGGCCGAAGGTCTTGATGGCCTGGTATTGGATATTAAAACCGGCAACGGTGCATTTATGCGTGAACGCAACCGTGCCAGGGACCTGGCCTCGAATCTTATCGATGTTGCCGCACTGGCCGGTTTGCCGTGTCGCGCTTTGATAACCGATATGAACCAACCTCTGGCCCGTAGCGCCGGAAACGCGCTGGAAATAATCGAGACCGTTGAATTTCTCAGTGGCGGGTATCGTCAGCCCCGATTGGAAAACGTCGTTTTATCAGTGGGAAGTGAAATGTTGTTACTGGGTGGTTTGGCCGATAATCCGAAAGCAGCGCGATTCATGTTGAACAGGGTGATTGAAACCGGCATGGCTGCGGAATGTTTTGCACGCATGGTGAGTATGCAGGGTGGGCCGGCTGATCTCGTCGAACAACCGGCAAAGTACCTGCCACCGGCCCCCGTCGTGCGGGCGCTGACAGCTTCATCAGATGGTGGGATTGAAGACATGGACACACGCGCCATCGGTCTGAGTATCGTTAGTCTCGGTGGCGGTCGCAAAAGTGTTAATGACATCCTGGATCACCGGGTAGGCCTATCCGACTTCTGCCTTGTGGGAGATACCGTTAACAAGGGTGACCCACTGGTGACCATTCATGCGGCGGACGAAACGGCGTGGCAGTTGGCAGCAGAAACGCTTACGCAGGCGATTGTAATTGGGCGTGCGAAGGATGCCTTACCCGCCGTCTATGAACAATTTCCTTAGATAACTGGGGCCTGTTAACAATCACAACCGAATACGAACAGGAAAAAGTGATGACCGGAACACCGCATATCGGAGCAATGAAGGGGCAATTTGCAGAAACCGTGCTGATGCCGGGCGATCCACTGCGCGCGCAGGCGCTGGCAGATAATCACCTGGATGATGTCAAGCTGGTTACCAGCGTGCGTAATATGTTTGGCTTCACCGGGACGTTCAAGGGAAAGCCGGTCTCGATCATGGGTTCAGGCATGGGCATGCCTTCAATCAGTATTTACGCCCATGAGCTGTTTGATTATTACGGTGTGAAGCAGATTATTCGCGTGGGAACCTGTGGCGGCTTGCTGGCCGATATGCAGGTCGGCGACCTGGTGCTGGCGAGCGCAGCGAGCACTGATTCTGCGATGAATCGACAGCGCTTCGGTGGTTGGGATTATTCTGCCAGCGCTGATTTTGAACTGCTGCGCAGGGTTTATGAAAAGGCAGTTAAAGGTGGTTTGAAGATCAGGACAGGCAATGTATTTTCTTCGGACTGGTTTTATCATCCCGATGACGATTTCATAGGGAAAGTGCAGAAAATGGGCATTCTTGCACTGGATATGGAATCCGCCGCTTTGTATGCACTGGCGCATCAGCACGGTAAGCGTGCTTTGACTATACTTTCGGTGAGTGACGTGATCCCCACCGGTGAGCGGGCATCCCA
>DATCZY010000212.1:0-12306 GCA_036525655.1 Lysobacterales bacterium
ACCTTCCAGGAATGGAAGATGAGCAAGCATGGACAAAATGCAATCCGTTGCTTTGATTGTCATGGCGTACATGCGCAAACCATGCGCTCAAAAGGGGGTGACCTGCTATGCGGCGCCTGCCATCCCAAGCGACTCGAGGATTTCGCACACGCGACACATCAACTTGAGGGCCTGCATTGCAACACCTGTCACATGCCGGTATCGACCGATTCCAATCTCGTAGAAGGTGCTGGAGCGGCCGGTCACACGCTGTACGTGGGCACCGAAGTCTGCAGCCGCTGCCATGCGGACATGGTACATAGCAGCGACCAGTTGACTGAAATGCGCGAACAGTTGATAGAGGCGACCCAGGGTGAATACCTCACCGGTGGCAAGAACGCCGTGGAACTGTATGAAGAAGTCAGCAGTTTGAACTGGAAACTTGACAGCGCACGCAGGAAATTGTGGACCGTCTCGGTTCTGGGGCTGATTGTCGGCCTCGCGCTCGGCTGGATGTTCGGCTGGTATGTCTTCGATAAAAAGAGAAGCAAATGAACAGGAACCAGCACACCCCGGACAAGAAAACACTTGATCGCAGGCGGTTCCTGCAGGGCCTGCTTGGCGGAACAGGCCTGTCGGTCATTTCACCTTGCAGTTTCGCTAAAGACCCTGGAAAAATTCCCATCGCCAATACCCCATCCGTGCTGGTCGATGTGACACGCTGTATCGGTTGCAGGGCATGTATGAGGGCATGTAAGAACGCCAATGACCTGCCAAACGACACGGACTTATCCGTGGGCTTTCCTGTCACGTGGGACCGGCAGGAATTGCGCTTTGACCAGTGGACCGTTGTCAACCCTGAGACGGGCCTCAACACCGATGGCATCGAAGTCACCCGCAATGTCAAAAGACAGTGCATGCATTGCCTGGAACCTACCTGCGTATCGGTATGCCCCGTCGGGGCACTAACCAGATCCGAACTTGGCCCGATCCTCTACAATGAAGATCGTTGCATCGGATGTCGTTACTGCATCATGGCATGCCCCTTCGATGTTCCCAAGTACGAATGGGACTCAGGTCTGTCACCGGTCGTTGGGAAGTGCCAGTTCTGTACCCGCAAACGGCTATCGCAAGGACAACTTCCCGCCTGCGTCGAGGGCTGTCCAACCGGCGCACTGAAATTTGGCCGGCGTGAGGCCTTGCTGTTCGAAGCGAAAGCCCGGATCGCTTCACACCCGGAAAAATACATCAACTACATATATGGCGAGAAAGAGGCCGGCGGGACAGCCTGGCTTTATATGGCTGATGTGCCTTTTGAGAACCTGGGTTTCAAATCCACCGTGGACACGGCGCCAATGCCGCCGCTTACCTGGGAAGTGCTTTCCAAGATTCCGATACTGGCCGGCGCAATGGCTGGTCTGTTTGGAACACTGGCCTGGACTCTGAACAGGCAGGAGAAATCCGAATGAATGGCTGGATTTTCATTATTCTGTGCACGGCCAGTTTGATCTGGACTTGTCTTTGCCTGGTGTATGACAAGAGACCGCGTCTTCTGAAGCCTATCACCGCCATCACCATTCTTTGTATCTGGGGTGCGGCCCTCTATACGTTATTTCGGCGATTTACCGGCGGTCTTGGTGCAGTCGCGGGAGTGAACGACGATGCTCCCTGGGGGCTGTGGATCGGCGCAGACGTGTTTGCCGGTGTCGCCCTGGCGGCTGGCGGTTTTGTCATTGCCGCAACGGTGCATATCTTCCGCATCGAGCGCTTCAATCCGATCCTGAGACCGACCGTACTCACGGCATTTCTGGGTTATGTTTTGGTTGCCGTGGCGCTATTTATTGACATCGGCCGCCCGCTGAGCTGGTGGCATCCCCTGGTCATGTGGCAGGATCATTCCATCATGTTCGAGGTGACCTGGTGCGTGATACTTTATACGACGGTGCTTGCCATTGAAACCAGCCCGCCCCTGCTTGAACGGCTTGGTTTGACCAAGGTGTTAAAGGTGATCAAGGCATCCACCATTCCTGTCGTCATTGCAGGCGTGATCCTTTCCACCATGCACCAGTCATCGCTGGGTTCGCTTTACCTGATCGTGCCGGGAAAACTCTATCCGCTATGGTATTCACCGCTTTTACCGGTTTTCTTCCTGATATCTGCGGTTGCTGCGGGCATGTGCGTGGTCATTGTCGAATCTTATTTTTCTGCCAAGATACTTAAACGCGGCCTCGAATCCTACATTATGACCAGCCTGGGCAGGGCTGCGTCCATCATTCTGTTCATTTACCTGATAATAAAACTCGCAGACCTCGCCGTCCGCGGACATTGGGATTTGATCCTGGAGCAAAATTTGCAGAGCCGCATGTTCCTGCTGGAAATGGGTGGAGGGGCTTTGTTGCCTGCCGTATTGCTTGCATTCAAGAGATTTCGGCATATGCCGAGAGGACTTCTTGCGGCCTCTTTACTCGTCATGGCAGGTATCGTGCTCAACCGGGTGAATGTCTCCTGGATCGGGATGTCGGTCACCGACCATCTCCACTATTACCCGACCTGGATGGAAATTGCACTGTCGCTGGGATTTTTCACGGCCGGCACCATCATTTTCTTCCTCGCGGTGCATTTCCTGCCGATTTTCGAGAGATCTGAAGAGGAACTGCCTGAATCGACACCCAACGAATCTGATCCCGAAGTTGTCCCGGCTTGAGTTGATACAAGCCCGGGAAGGGATCAGGTGATTACAAAGCTGTAAGGCTGTCAGCGCTCATTCCAAGGCGCGACCTTGAACAGCAACAACAGGCCGGGGATCGCGACCAGCGTGCAGATGAGAAAAAACCAGGTGTACCCGACCGCCTCGATGATGAAACCGGTGGAGGCATTGGTCAGGGTCCTGGGGATCGCGATAAAACTGCTGAAAAGGGCGAACTGCGTGGCAGTGAAAGCCTTGCTGGTCTCGCGTGCCATGTACGCGGTCAATGCAATGGCGCCGAGGCCCACACCCAGGTATTCACCGCTGACCACAAAAAACAGACCCAACGGGTGATGGCCTACCGTGCTTAACCAGGCATAGCCGAGAATGGTGACCATCTGTACCAGGCCAAAGACCCATAGAGCCCTGTTGATGCTAACTTTCAGCATGATCAGACCGCCCAAAATCCCACCGGCTATGGATGACCAAAGGGCGGCGATCTTGGCAATCGAACCGATCTCGGTACGGCTGAAACCCATATCCAGGTAAAAAGGTGTCGCCAGTGCGGTTGCCATGTTGTCACCGAGTTTGTAAAGAAACATGAATGCGAGGATCGCCAGTCCCGCCTTGAGGCCGCCACGTGAAAAAAACTCGACGAACGGATCGATGACGGCCGCTTTTAAAGAGGTCGGCGCCAACGCGTCATCACTGACCTCCCTGATGATGAATGTCGTGACAATGCCAACCCCCATGAACCCGGCCGTGACCCAGTACACTACCGGCCAGGGCAGAAAATCGGAGAGGATCAATGCGAGCGAACCCGGCACCAGTGAGGACAATCGGTAGGCGTTGATAAACAGCGAAGTTCCGGTACCCAGTTCGTCGTCAGCCAGCAATTCCCGCCGATAGGCATCGACCACGATATCCTGGCTGGCGCCGAAAAGCGAAACGATGAAAACTGTAATAACAATCGGCCTGAGTGAAGCTGTCGGATCGAACTGCCCGAGTGCGGCTATCGCCAAAAGCAGACCGATCTGTGTCAGCAGGGCCCAACCCCGCCTGCGGCCGAGGAAGGGCAGCTTGTAACGGTCCATCAACGGCGACCAGACGAATTTCCACGTGTAAGGCAGGGAGACCAACGCAAACAACCCGATGGTCGCCAGGTCGATTTCATGACTTCGCAACCAGGCCGGAACCAATTGGATCAACACGTATAGCGGTAACCCGGAGGTGAACCCCAGGAAGATACAGCTCACCATCTTGCGATTGAATAGTATCTCCTGCCAACGCCGCGGCGGGGCATTCAGGGCATCGCTACCTTTTTTCAATGTCGTAGTCGTAATCAATGGTCAGCGGGGCATGATCCGAGAATCGCTCATCCTTGTAGATTTCCACCGCACGCGCCGCGGCCGCTATGCGCGGTGTCGCCACGTGGTAGTCGATACGCCAGCCGGTGTTGTTGGCCCAGGCCTGACCCCGGTTGGACCACCAAGTGTACTGCTCCTCGCCGGGCTCAACCTGGCGGAAGGCATCGACCATCCCCACGTGGCCGAACAATTCATCCATCCAGGCGCGTTCTTCCGGCAGGAAACCGGAATTTTTCTGATTACTCTGCCAATTTTTTATATCAATTTTCTTGTGCGCGATGTTCCAGTCACCACAAATGATGTATTCGCGACCCTCATTTGCCATGGCCTTGAGCAACGGTTGCAGATAGTCCATGGTCTGGTACTTGATCTGCTGGCGTTCATCTTTTGACGATCCGGACTGCATATACAGCGAGATCACGCTCAAACCACCAAAATCAGCCCTTAACCAACGGCCCTCGAGATCCATCACGTCCCAGCCGATCCCATGGTGAATTTCATCGGGCTGGTGGCGTGTATAGATCGCCACACCGCTGTAGCCCGGTTTCTGTGCGTCATGAAAATAGCGGTGGTAACCGGCCGGTGAAAAAACCGGGTCGTCCAGCTGGTGTTCCTGGGCCTTGGTTTCCTGGATGCATACAACATCCGGATTGCGCTTTTGCATCCAGTCGAAAAAGCCCTTGCGGGCCGCGGCACGGATGCCATTGGTGTTAACACTGATAATTCGCATGGGGTGAACTTCTTCTTTTTTCTGCAGACCGGGGGCAGCATAACCGCCCTTGGGCATCTTGTCATGACCCGGGTAGGGTACAGCCAGCTGTTGAAGCGCAGGCGAAGCCGCGAGATACTTCACCGATGCAAAACTATAAACAGCAATTTTTCGAACTGGCGATGGCCCGGGGCAACCTCAAGTTTGGCCGTTTTACACTGAAATCCGGGCGTGTCAGCCCCTATTTCTTCAACGCCGGCGGTTTTGACGACGGCGACAGCCTGCGGCAGCTTTGCGAATGTTATGCACAAGCTGTCATCGATTCGGGTCTGGCCTTCGACATGCTGTTCGGCCCGGCCTACAAGGGCATCCCGCTCGCAGCCGGGATCGCCATCATGCTCGACGCCAGCCATCAGATAAACGTGCCGTTTGCCTACAACCGCAAAGAAGCGAAGGACCACGGCGAAGGTGGCACGCTGGTCGGCGCTGAACTCAAAGGACGGGTGCTGATCACCGACGATGTCATATCGGCCGGCACATCGGTACGCGAATCCATCGACTGGATCAGGCAGGCGGGTGCGACCCCGTGCGGCGTTGCCATTGCCCTTGACCGCCAGGAGCGCGGTCAGGGTGAACAATCTGCCGCACAGGAAGTTGTCAGCGAATTTGGAATACCGGTCGTCTCTATCGCAGGTCTCGATGATCTGATTGAATTCCTGGAAAGCCGGTCGGTTGCAAATATCGACATTGAAGCCATTCGGCGGTATCGTAATACCTATGGAATCTAGCCCGCAATTTGCATCACCATCCCGCTCCCGGGTTGCTCAGCTACGTCTGTACCTGGGTGTCTTTCTAGCCACGCCCGCAGCAATGGCCCGGCGTAAAGTATGGACCGGTGCAGGCGCAACCGCGCTACTGGCAGCCGCAATATTGAGCCTTTCGGCGACCCCGCTGGCGGCCGACACTTACCGCTGGAAGGATAAAAACGGTGAAATTCACTATGGCGCAGCGGTCCCGGCCGAATATGCCGACCAGCCTTATGACATTCTCAATAACTCCGGAATGGTCATTGAACATGTCGAAGATACGACCATACCCCTGGAAGCCATAGCGGAAAAGAAAGCCGCGGAAAAGGAAAGGGCGCCACTGATCTCGGAAGAAGAGCGGCAGATTCAGTCCGACCGCTTACTGGTCATCCGCTATTCTTCAGAAGAAGAGATACTCAAGGCGCTCGAACTGGAAATTGCCCAGTTGGGTTACGATAACAAGGTCATCAACCAGTCTTTCGAGAGCACCGCTGTCGCCATCAGGAGCCAGATCAGCCAGGCAGCCGACCAGCAACGTGCGGGTCAACAAGTCAGCGCTGAACAAGAGAAGGAAATCAAACAACTCTATGCCAGGCACAACCAGGACGCAAAAAAGAAGGCGGCGATGAGCGACAGGGAAGAAAAGATTCGCGCCCGCTACCAGGCGGAACTTGAACGTTACCGATACCTGACCTCCGATAGTGAAGAAGACCAGGACCCCACGGACCAGGGTTAAACCCGCACTGGCCTCTCATCCCGCGGTACAAACCTGATGTTTACACGCTGCCCACAATGTAAGACGGTTCACGCGCTCAGCGCTGCGCAGCTTGCACAGGTCCGCGGCCTGGTGCAGTGCGGCCCCTGTGGCAGGACCTTCAGCGCATTGAGCTTTCTTTTTGACGAGTGGCCCGCAGGCGAGGCGCACCGGCCAGCCAGCGGACCCGACACAACGCTGCCCGTACTCACGCCAATGGCCGGGAAAGAAAGCACCGATGCCGTCGCCCCAACCCCGGATGACAACGAACCCAAGCCGTCGACACTCGACACCAACCGCCTGGCCTGGAGCCTGGCAACGGTACTGTTGGTGCTTTTGACATTTGCCAACATTGCCTGGACCTTTCGCGAACAGTTGCTGGATATCCCCCGTGTCAGCACCTTGTTCAACCAGACCGGCCAATTACAGCCTGAAGCGCAGGGACTGCCCAAAGACCCGCAACAAATACAGCTCGTAAGCCGTGATATGCACACGCACCCGACCCGCTCCGGCATCCTTGTATTAAGCCTGACCTTTATCAATCTCGCGGCACAAAACCAGGCGTTTCCGGAACTCGAAGTGACGCTGATGGATGCCGGCAACAAGCCCGTCGCGCAACGGCGACTGCAACCGGAAGATTATTTGCGACCGGGCGCCGACATCAGTGCCGGTCTGGCGGCGGATGTCTATTTGCCGGTCTTGCTTGAACTTGGAGATCCCGGAGAGCAGGCGGTTGGCTTCGAAATCCGCTTTCTCTAGCACCACCGGCAAAAATTGATCGGGTAGAACAGACCAACGGGACGACCGGCCAACAACTTGAAAAAAACCGGTCCCACCTGCAATAATTTAGAGCTTCATCGTTCAAATATGTTAGTGTTTACAGTCCGTAACCATCCAACAAAAAGCAACTACTTAAAGACACCATGAACGCAGATTCATCGCACGCTATTCCGTTGAGAAAACACGTACAAATCACCGTTAGCAGATACCTCAAGGACATGGGCAACACTGTTCCTGAAAACCTGTACCAGATGCTGCTGTCCGAAATCGAACCGCCCTTGATCGAAGAAACCCTGAAGTGCACCGGGGGTAACCAGTCACGGGCTGCAGACATACTGGGTATGACCCGCAACACCCTGCGCACGAAGATGCAACGGTATTCGATCACACCGCCATCGAATAAAATCATCCGGCCGGGACGATGATCGAAGCCACGACCGGATTTAACCGGCCGTTTGATACGTAACCATTTGATTGACGCAAATTCACCACATAGAGCCAAACATGCCTTCAACTAAAAAGTACGCACTGATTAGCGTTTCTGACAAAACCGGCCTCATAGAGTTTGCCCGCGAATTACTGGATCTGGGTTTCAGTTTATTGAGTACCGGCGGCACCCATAACCTGCTGAATCAGGAAGGGATCTCGGTTACCGGAGTAAGTGAATTTACCGGGTTTTCCGAAATCATGGACGGCCGCGTGAAGACCCTGCATCCGCGAATTCACGGTGGTATCCTGGGCCGCCACCAGGACGAAGAGGTCATGCGCGCCCAGGACATCCCGCCCATTGACCTGGTGATCGTCAACCTTTATCCATTTGAAGCGGTGACCGCCGATGAAAGCTGCAGCCTGGAACACGCCATAGAAAACATCGATATCGGCGGACCCGCAATGGTGCGCGCTGCGGCTAAAAACCATGCCCGCGTATCAGTGGTTGTCGACCCATCCGATTATGCAGACATTGCCGGCGAACTGCGCAACAACGGCTCGGTGCCAGCCGGCAAACGATTTACCCTGGCCACGAAGGCATTTGCCCATACGGCGCGTTACGACGGCCTGGTGGCAGCTTATCTCAGCAGCAGAAGCCTCGATGGTGAATTGACCGGCGCCTTGCCTGGATACTTCACGCCACAGTTTCAACGCCGGCAGGAACTCCGCTATGGCGAAAACCCGCACCAGGCTGCCGCTTTTTATATCGAGTCCGGTGTCGAGCCAAGCGGTATCGCCGCCGCTGAGCAACTCCAGGGCAAGGAACTGTCGTACAACAACATCAACGATGCCGATGCGGCGCTGGAATGCGTCAGCCTGTTCGACCCGCGGCCGGTCTGTGTAATCGTGAAGCACGCCAACCCTTGTGGCGTCGCCCACGGCAGCAGTAATGTCGAGGCCTATTTGAACGCGTTCGCCACCGATCCGGTATCCAGCTTTGGCGGCATCATTGCCTTCAATCAACGGGTTCACGCCGAAGCCGCAACGACCATCATGGAAAAGCAGTTTGTCGAAGTTGTTATCGCACCTGATTTTAGCGATGACGCGCTGCAAAAATTCGCCGACAAGCCAAATGTGCGTTTACTTCGCTGCAAACTCCAGGCGCCGCTCGCTGCTGTGTTGAACTATCAAAAGGTGTCCGGCGGTTTATTGGTGCAGCAAAAAGACACGCATCGGATCGACCGCCAGGATTGCACCTGTGTCACCGACCGCGAACCCACGGAACATGAATGGCTGGATATGTTGTTTGCCTGGAAAGTTGCACGCATGGCCAAGTCCAACGCCATTGTATATGCTACCGGAGGCCGCACCCTCGGTATCGGTGCAGGTCAGATGAGCCGCGTTGACTCGGCCCGGATTGCGCGCTGGAAAGCCGAGGATGCAGGGCTCAACCTCAACGGTGCGGTGATGGCGTCCGATGCATTTTTCCCATTCAGGGATGGTGTCGATACTGCTGCCGAGGCCGGTATCAAAGCCGTGATACAACCCGGCGGCTCGATGCGTGACGATGAAGTTATCGCCGCTGCCAATGAGCACGGAATAGCAATGCTGTTTACCGGCGTGCGTCATTTCCGCCATTAGAATTCATCCGGACTTGACGTGCCCTACCGCGTAAAGACCGACGCCGGGGTTGCCGGAAGCCAATTTGGCTGCGCACCGAAAACATGGATTAGAGAGCAGAATTTTGCAAGGTTTTGAGTAAATCAATGAAGGTACTTATTATTGGAAGCGGTGGCCGCGAACATGCCCTGGCATGGCGCGTTGCACAATCGCCGCAAGTGGAATCCGTTTACGTGGCGCCTGGCAACGCCGGCACCGGTCTTGAGCAAAAAGTGGAAAACGTGCCATTGGCCAGCGACGACATCGGCGCCCTGATCAACTTTGCAAAACAACAAAGGATCGGTTTGACCATCGTCGGCCCGGAAGCGCCATTGGTGGCCGGTATCGTCGACCGCTTTAAAGACGCCGGCCTCGCCTGTTTTGGCCCCACCGCCGCCGCTGCCCAGCTTGAAGGGTCCAAGGCCTTTGCCAAGGACTTCATGGCCCGTCATGGCATACCCACCGCGGCCTATGGAAATTTTACCGACATCGATGAAGCGATCGCATTCATCCGCCGGCACGGTGCGCCCATTGTCGTCAAGGCGGACGGCCTGGCTGCAGGCAAGGGCGTTATCATCGCCAAATCCGTACAGGAAGCGGAAACAGCGGTTAAAGACATGTTGGCAGGTAATGCTTTTGGTGAAGCCGGGCACCGCGTTGTCATCGAGGAGTTCCTCTCTGGCGAAGAAGCCAGCTTCATTGTCATGGCCGATGGCGAGCATATACTTCCATTGGCCACCAGCCAGGATCACAAGGCGCGCGATGAGGGCGACCTCGGCCCTAACACCGGCGGCATGGGCGCCTATTCGCCTGCACCTGTGATCGATGACCAGCTGCATCGGACCGCCATGGAAACGGTCATTAAACCGACCATCAGGGGCATGGCCGCGCAAGGTATGCCATTTACCGGATTTTTGTACGCCGGCCTGATGATCTCACCCGAGGGGGAAACCAAGGTCCTGGAGTTCAATGTCCGTTTCGGCGACCCCGAGACCCAACCCATCATGATGCGCTTACAGTCCGACCTGGCCGAACTATGCCTGGCCGCGGTCAATGGCAAGCTGGACCAGGTGGACGCAAAGTGGGACCCACGACCCGCACTCGGCGTGGTCATGGCGGCAGGAGGTTATCCTGAAAACTACTCGAAAGGCCACGTGATTACGGGCCTTGAAGAGGCCAGGCAGGCAGGAACCCGGGTTTTCCATGCGGGCACCGATATGCTCGATGGCCGGGTCGTCACCTCCGGCGGAAGGGTATTATGTGTTTGTGCAATGGCTCAAAGTGTTGCCGATGCAGCGACCGTCGCCTATTCCGGATGCGATAAAATCCACTGGGATGGCGCCTTTTTCAGACGTGATATCGGCTACCGCGCCATTGCGCGGGAACAGCCAACCAGGGTTAACCGGACCTGAAATACATGGATGTTTCCCACCTGCTTGATGACCTGAACGAAGCGCAGCGAAAAGCAGTCACGACCGAATCAAAACACACGCTGGTGCTGGCGGGTGCCGGTAGTGGCAAAACCCGTGTCCTGATCCACCGCCTGGCGTGGCTGATACAGGTGGAACACGTATCACCGCTCAGCATTATGGCGGTGACATTCACCAATAAGGCGGCCGGGGAAATGCGCGAGCGCGCACAGAAACTGCTGCAGGTCCCAGTGCGTTCCATGTGGATTGGCACCTTCCATGGCATTGCCCACCGCTTACTGCGGATGCACTGGCAGGAAGCCGGCCTGCCGGAGAATTTTCAGATCATTGATTCTGACGACCAGCACCGGATATTGCGTCGCCTGATCAGCGAAGAAGGAATGGACGAAACCCAGTGGCCGGCAAGGCAGGCACAGTGGTTTATCAACGCGCGCAAGGATGAAGGCCAGAGGCCGGATGCCATCGAACACATGGGCAACCCCGTCACCGCACAGTGGGTGCGAATCTACGAACTTTACCAGGCCAACTGTGACCGCGCCGGTCTGGTCGATTTTGCCGATCTGCTGCTGCGCGCCCACGAACTCTGGTTACACCATCCGTCACTGCTGGAGCACTACCGCAACCGGCTGAGTCACCTGCTGGTGGATGAATTCCAGGATACCAACTCCATCCAGTATGCCTGGATACGCATGCTGGCGGGGGATAAGGGCAGCGTCCTGGTGGTCGGTGATGACGACCAGTCCATCTATGGCTGGCGCGGCGCACAGGTGGCGAACGTGCAGCATTTCCGGCGCGACTTCACAGATGTGCAGGTCGTCAAGCTGGAGCAAAACTACCGTTCCAGCGGAAACATACTGGAAGCTGCCAACGCCCTCATTTCACACAATGAAGACCGCATGGGGAAAAAGCTTTGGACCGCTGACGACAAGGGTGCGCCCATCACGCTTTATTCGGCCTTCAATGAACAGGACGAGGCCCGCTATGCCGTCGAACAGATAGAGCAATGGCTGGGCAAGGGCCGCCGCGCCGATGAGGTAGCCATCGTTTACCGCACCACCGCACAATCAAGGCTCTTTGAGGAATACCTGCTCAAGGCATCCATCGCCTATCGTGTGTATGGCGGCCAGCGCTTTTTCGAGCGCGCTGAGATCAAGGATGCCCTGGCCTACCTGCGTCTGATTCAGAATCCGAATGACGATGCCGCGCTGGAGCGCGTCATCAATACACCTGCGCGTGGCATCGGACAGAAAACGCTCTCGATCCTGCGTCTGCAGGCACGTGAAAGCAGTTTGCCCATGTGGCAGGCGGCACAGGAGTGCGTGCAGCAAAACGTGCTGCCTGCCAGGGCGCTCAGCGCGCTGCAGGGTTTCCTGAGCCTTATTTCGGATATGCGCGAGCGCATGGAAAACTGGACGCTGGGCAACCAGGTGCAGGGCCTTATCGAAGACAGCAAACTGGTCAGTCACTACGAAAAAGAGCCCCTTGAGAAAATGGAATCACGGGTCGAAAACCTGCGTGAACTGGTCAACGCAGCGACGGCATTTGTCCTGCCCCCGGAAGACGAGGAAGCCGGCATGACCGACCTGCAGTCATTCCTGAGCCATGCATCGCTGGAAGCCGGCGAGACCCAGGGAGAAGCCTGGGATGATTGCGTGCAGTTGATGACGCTGCACTCGGCCAAAGGCCTCGAGTTTCCGATGGTATTTA
>DATCZY010000213.1:0-7464 GCA_036525655.1 Lysobacterales bacterium
CATCGGGACAGTCGCCTTGAGGCTCGAAGTCATACACCAGAAACGGGTTATTGACGGCCTCGGGAGTAATGCCGTGAGGACTCGTCAACGGCATAACTTCGCATGTTTGCGCGCCACCTTCATCCGGTGTGTTATGAAGACCCGAGCGAGGTTTAATCGGCCGGCCATCAGTTGCTATCCATACCCCGATATCAGAGCGCTCAGTCCTTACAGTCAAGGTACCGTCAATTTCCACCAGTACCACTTCACCAGGTGTGCAGGTAGCGCCAACGCCGGCATTTCCCACCACAGCCGCTGCCAGCTCCACGTCATTGGCGGTACATATTTTGCCATTACTGTTCATTCGGTCAGCAGGGCAAATTGTGCCGAGTGCAGCGTGAGCAATCGGTGCATGAACCATGCTCATGCTTAGTGCTAATGTCCCGAGCGCCATGCTGGACATGAATACCGGACTGAGCCTTTGCTTCAAAAGGCTGAAAAGGTCGGAAAAAACGGATCGCATATAAAAATCTCCCCAAAAAAAATACAAAATTGACCGATAGCAAAAAGCCACCAGTTCACTGGTTTGTTTGTTCAATCTTCATGGAAACCTTCCCCATAAAGCCGACTTAAGAACTCTCTTAGCAAGACCGATACGTGGTCTTTAGCTAATCGTTAGTTCATGTTTTTTATAGATTTTGCAAACTATCTTATTGTTATGTAAACACAGAGCAGGAACACAATCCCTTTGCGCCCAGCAAATACTTTGCTACCTAATGGGGGTGCATGTCAACCATATTGAGTTGTTGAATTTATATAAAGATTTTCATATATAACACGTAAAAACGACTTCATGTTCAACAAAACCTACAACCTTATCGGCAGATCGGGATAGACAAATTGCGCACCCCGCGACGGCCCGCCTATGACTTTCGACCCACTGACTTTTGGCCCATGTATTGCAGGATAATCCATGGTCTTATATGTCTGTCCCTGCAGGACTGGTCATTCGGCAGGACAACAAAATATAAATGTAACCAATTTATATCAAAGTACGTCTAAGAATTATCGATATTGCAACAGAGGGCTGGTGTTTTTTAGAGGCAAATACATGCCGATAAAACAAGCATCCGCCCATTTTTGTGTGGGAAAAGGAAAATAACAGGTGTCACGACCTGAAACATTTAAACAGAGAGGTTTACCGTGAAAAAGTTACTTAAGATCATGACCCCCGTACTGGTACTGGCAGTGAGTATCGGAATTGTACAAGCGCTTGGCGCCGCAAAACCCGAGCCGGAAAAGAAAGAGGATGCGCAGCGGCTGATCTCGCTTTATGTTGATGAGGTCAAATCGGACACGGTCACTATTTCGGTCCAGACCCAGGGTGAAGTCCGTCCCAAAACTGAAATTGACCTGATCCCGCAGGTTTCCGGTCGTATCGTTGGTATTTCAGCCGCCTTTGCAGAAGGTGCCGAGTTTGGTCCGGGCGAAACCCTGATCAAGATAGACGACACCGATTACAAACTTGCCGTTGTCCGGGCACAGGCCCGCGTCGCGGAAGCAGAAGTTGCCGTGCAAAGGGAACTTGCAAACGCCAAGATTAAAAAGGAACACTGGCTGGACAAAGAAAACAGCGGCGAGCCGACACCCTATGCATTGAACAAGCCACAGGTCCAGGAGGCAGAAGCCAAGCTGGCCTCAGCCCAGTCCGACCTGAAAGAAGCCCAGTTAAATGTAGCCCGCACAGAAATCAACGTGCCCTTCCTCGGTCGGGTCAGTGAAAAGAGCGTTGGTATTGGCCAGTACGTCACCGCAGGCACGCACCTTGGCCGGGTTTTTTCCACCGAGACCGTTGAAATCCGTTTACCCCTGACCGACTCACAACTGGCAGAACTGAACCTTCCAATGGGTTTCATGGCGGATACATTCAACGCACCGCTGGTGCAGTTCAGCGCTCGCGTGGGTAACCGTGAACACATATGGAACGGACGTATCGTCCGCACCCACGCGTCGGTCGATCAGCAAACACGTCTTATCTATGCCGTAGCCGAAGTCGAAGATCCCTACGGCCTCGGCGCCGATAACGGTACGCCGATAGCCGTTGGTATGTTTGTCCATGCGGACATCGCCGGCGTCCACAGCCAGTCCGCCATGGTGCTCCCGCGCCTGGCCTTGCGCAATACCAACAAGGTTTACGTGATCAATGATGAAAACCGGCTCGAGATCCGCACCGTCGAGGTTCTTTCCACTTCGGAGGATACGGTGCTGGTCAGCAATGGCGTCGAGGTTGGCGACAAGGTCGTGACCTCCACGATCCCGACAGCCGTCGATGGCATGGAAGTTCGCGCCATCACGCGTGAACAAACAAGCTAATTAAAATATTAAGAGGGAGCAGGCAATGAACGGTTTGATAGCTTGGTGGGCGCGGAATTCTGTAGCCGCAAACCTGGTCATGATCGGCATCTTTGTGGCCGGTGCGATAGGGTTTTCGCAGATGGAACGCGAGATGGATCCGCAGGTGCGCTTTCCCGGTCTGCAGATCGTGGTTTCCTGGCCGGGCGCCGCGCCGCAGGAAGTCGAAGAGCAGATTGTCGCCCGGATTGAAGAATCCGTGCGGGATCTTGACGCCATCGAGTGGGTTCGCTCCACCTCCAGCGAAGGCGTGGGTGAGGTTTACATCCTTGCGGAGAACCAGGTTGATTTCACCCAGTTCATGAACGATGTGAAAATCCGCCTCGATTCCATTTCGTCTTTCCCTCGCGATATCGAGCCGCCACAGGTTCAGCAATGGGTCAACCGCAACGAATTCATGCGTGTCGCGGTTCACGGTGATATCGGTGAGCGCGAACTCAAAAACCTGGCGGAAACACTCCGTCGTGAAGCAGCGCAATTACCCGCCGTCACCGTTGTTCAACTGTTCGGGATACGCCAGGAAGAGGTTTCCATCGAAGTCAGCGAAGATGCGTTACGCCGCTATAACCTGAGCTTCACCGAGGTTGCCAACGCGATCCGCAACACCTCCATCAACCAGTCAGCCGGCCAGGTGCGAACCGAAGTTGGAACCTACCAGCTGAAGGTCCGCAGCCAGGCGGATACAGAAACAGAATTCAACAATATCATCATCCGTGAAACCTCCGATGGCGGCGTCATTCGTGTCGGCGATGTGGCCACCGTGGTGGATGGTTTTGAAGACAACCCGATATTGGCGACACTCAACGGCGAACCCGCGGTGCTGCTGCAGGTTATGTCCACCGAGGTCATGGACATCGTCACGGCATCGGCATCGGTTCGCGACTGGATCGAAAAAAGAAAGGACAACCTGCCCGACGGCGTCAGCCTGACCCTCTGGACAGATCAATCCGTCGACTTCAAGGCCCGCATGAAAACCATCGGCAGTTCCGCCATGCAGGGCCTGGCGCTGGTGATGATCGTACTGCTGCTTACACTGAGGCCGGTCGTCGCTTTCTGGGTGGCTGTCGGTATCGCCACGGCTTACGCCGGCGCCTTTGTTTTACTGGGCTCGGTAGGTGTATCGCTGAATATGCTTTCCACCTTCGCTTTCCTGCTGGTCTTGGGTATCGTGGTCGATGACGCCATTGTGGTCGGTGAAGGTATCCACAGCGAGGCCAACCGCATCGGCGGTGGTGTCAACGCCGCAATATCCGGCGCCCAGTTGGTGGCCAAACCTGTCGTGTTTGGCGTCATTACCACCATCATGGCATTTCTTCCATGGATTTTCGTCAGCGGCTCAACGTCCGAGTTTACCCGGCACATTACCTGGGTCGTGATACTCGCGCTGGCGTTTTCCCTGCTCGAATCATTATTGATCCTGCCGTCGCACCTTGCGAAAATGAAACCGCGGGAAAACCTGAAGCGTTTTGGCAGGTTCCAAAAGCGGATCGCCGACAGCATTCTGAATTTTGCGCAAAACCGTTACCGTAAAATCGGCAGCTGGGCGTTGCAGCATCGCTACCTGACAACCAGTATATTTCTGGGTTTGCTCATCATTGGCTTCGGCTTGTTTGGCACCGGCTGGGTCAAAAAGAGCTTTATGCCGGATATCGAATCCGATGAAATCGTCGTGAACGTCGTGATGCCCGAAGGCGCACCTTATAGCCGCGCACTGGAAATCCTCGAACAACTGCAGACAGCCGAGCAAGCGCTCGAAGATGAAGTGAACCAGCGCACCGACGGCGAAGGCGTGTTGATTGAGAATTGGTATACACGTTCACGGCGTGACAGCGTATTGGCCATTGTCAAACTGGCTCCTCCTGAAGTTCGCGACATGACTGCCAAGGAAGCCTCCATCAGGCTGCGTGAACTGATGGGTGATGTACCCGACGCACGCGAGGTTTCCGTCCAGTATACGCAGGGCAATAACGATCCTGACTTCGAGTTATCCATTCGCCATCCGGATCTAGATGTGTTGCGCGCCGCCACGGCGGAAGTCGAAGACCAGTTACGCACCTATGAAACCATTTACGACGTTCGCAATAACCTGGAAGGTGCATCCGAAGAGATCCGCCTGACCATGAAACCCGGAACGGCCAAGCTGGGCCTGACGCTGTCCGACGTCAACCGGCAGGTGCGCCAGGCCTATTTTGGTGAAGAGGTGCAACGCTTGCCGCGCAACGGCCAGGACGTGAAGGTCAAGGTTCGTTATCCGCTGGCATCGAGGGAATCCATCGAAAGCCTGAAGAATTTCCGGGTCCGCACCAATGACGGCCGCGAGTTGCCATTACTGGCCGTTGCCGACCTCGAATACGCGCCTGGTATCAACCGTATCCAACGCTGGAACGGCAACCGTGCCGCACGTATCAGCGCTGATCTTAAAGAAGAAGTGCGCGACGACATCATGAAAGACCTGGAAGAGAACTTTTTCCCGGAATGGGAAAAGGCCTACCCGGGCATCATTCGTGGCGCCGTCGGCCAGGCTGAAGGCGAAAAGCGCTTCATTAAAGAGGTCATGGGTCTGTACCTGGTCGCATTTTTCGCCATGTACACGCTGCTGGCGGTGGCATTTCGCAGTTACGGACAACCGATCCTTATCATGATCGCAATGCCTTTTGCATTCGTCGGCGCCATCGTTGGTCACGCCGTGCTCGGTATGACCATGGCCATATTCAGCTATTTCGGTATTGCCGCAGCGGCAGGTGTGGTCGTCAACGACAACCTGGTTTTGATGGATTACTGCAACCGGCTACGGGACCAGGGTATGTCAAAATACGACGCCATAGTCGAAGCGGGCGTGGCACGTTTCAGACCGATCCTGCTGACATCTGTCACCACCATTGTCGGCCTGACCCCGATGATGCTCGACCGTTCCATACAGGCGGCTTTCCTGCAGCCGATCGTGGTCGCGCTGGCGTTCGGTGTGTTCTTCGCTTTCTTTGTGACCTTGCTGATGGTGCCTGCACTCTATGGTATCGGCCTCGACATCAGTGATTTCTTTGCTCGGATCAAGTATCGGATAAGCCAAAAGCTGCGGCGTGGGTCAGCCGCCGAGGTTGAAACAGTCAATCCGTAGAAGATTCAGGTTACACGACACAAAAACGCCGGCACATGCCGGCGTTTTTTTATAGCGTTACCAGATCGCTTGCAGGCGTCCTTCCTTCAGCCGGCTGTCAAACTGCCGAAGCGGGCGCGTACCTTTCTCGACACACTGCCCACTTGCAACATCGAAGACCCACTGGTGTTTTGGGCAGGTCAGTTGCGTTCCGGACAGCGCCAGGTGCGGGATGTCCGTGACCTGGTGGGGACAGCGGCTGTCATACACCTTGCAGATTTCACCCGCCCGATAGATAAAGACATTTCTGCCATCGCAATCGTCCAGATAAGTGACTTCACCGTCCCTGACTTGATCCCAGCTGATCAGGTCATGCCAGCGGGGTACAGTCTCCAGCGATTCGAGGCGGAACTCGGGGATATCCATATCCAGCAGGATATCCACGGCCCAGACGATCTTGGCAAGCCCCAGGGTGGGGAACGCCATCAGGATCGCATCCAGGATTTCGTTCGGACTGGCGCCATCGCGGATCGCGCGTGGCAGGTACTGGCGCAGACCGCGCTCCGTCTGGCTGTCTATCTTGGTGATGACGGATATCAACGAACGGGTTTTGGGGTCCAGGTGTTTACCCGCATTCTTCAAAAAATCGAAGTAGGCAGTCATCGCCTCCGGGCGGGCCTTGATCAGGTAATTCAGTGCGTCACTCATGTTTATTCATCCTTTGGCTTATTTGCGAACCAGGAGAGTTTTTCCCGCAGACCCACGACACTGCCGACAATTATCAAAGCCGGGCTTTTGACGTTCGCCTGCGAAGTCCTGTCCAACAGGGATTTCAGCGTTCCGGTGATGACCCGCTGACCGGTACGTGTGCCATTTTCGATGACGGCTGCCGGGGTGTCCGGATCGGCTCCGTGGCTTAAAAAGCCATCGGTAATGGCATCGAGCGATGAAAGCCCCATGTACAGCACGACCGTCTGGCGCGGCTGTATCAGGCTTTGCCAGTTCAGGTTAAGCTCGCCGTTCTTTTCATGACCGGTGACAAAAACGCAGGCCTGGGCATGATCCCGGTGTGTCAGCGGGATGCCCGCGTACGCGGCGCAGCCATTGGCAGCGGTCACGCCGGGTACGACCTGGAATGCGATACCGTTTTCTGACAAGGCTTCAATTTCTTCGCCACCGCGCCCGAAAACAAACGGATCGCCACCCTTCAAGCGGAGAACACGCTTGCCCTGTCGCGCCAGGTCGATCAGCATTTTACCGATCTCCTCCTGCGGCACGGTGTGATTATTCTTGAGCTTGCCCACGTAAATACGCTTGGCGTCCCTGCGCACCAGGTTCATTATCCCCTCGGCGATCAGGCGGTCATACAAAACCACGTCGGCCTGCTGCATCAGGCGCAGTGCACGAAAAGTCAAAAGGTCCGGGTCACCGGGACCCGTGCCGACCAGGTAAACCTCGCCGAGGGGTGGCTGGTCACCGGCGACTGCCGCCGCCTCCAGTTGGCTCTCCATGAGAGACTCGGCCTTCTCAAACTGGCTTGAGAAAAGGTGTTCGGCAACGGGTCCGGACACCATCGATTCCCAAAACCTGCGCCGGCGCGTCATGTTCGGAATCAGTTCCTTTATTTTGTCGCGGTAGCTTCCGGCAAATTCGGCCAGCCTCCCGTAGGCGGCCGGAATCGTTGTTTCGAACCGCGCCTTGAGCATGCGCACCAGCAAGGGCGAGGTGCCGCCGCTCGAGATCGCGATCAGCAACGGCGTGCGGTCCACGACAGCCGGCATGATGAAATCGCAGTCCTCGGTCTTGTCGCTGACATTGACCATGATGCCGGCCGCTGCCGCGAGCTCACACAAATTCTGATTGACCGCGTCATCGCCGGAACAGCCAAACACGATCATGCAACCGTTGAGGTCTTCCGCTTTCAGGGCGGTGGCCTGGTGGGTAAATTCAAAGGATTCGGCAAGATGCGTTAACTCGTC
>DATCZY010000214.1:0-5676 GCA_036525655.1 Lysobacterales bacterium
GGCCTGGTACTGATGACCCGCGCGGGGCCCGAGATCGGCGTGGCTTCGACCAAGGCGTTTACGACCCAGTTGGTGGCATTACAGTTGCTGGTGCTTGAATTGGCGCGTTTGAACGGTATGGATGAGGCCGAATACGCCGAATACGTGGCGGATCTGCACCGCTTGCCGGACTTGCTCAACGAGGCTTTGAGCCTCGATAGCGAATTCAAGACATTGGCGGGCGCATTCAGGGACAAAAGTCACGCGCTGTTCCTCGGTCGGGGCAGCCACTACCCGATTGCGATGGAAGGTGCCCTGAAACTCAAGGAAATATCCTATATCCATGCGGAGGCCTATGCCGCGGGCGAGTTGAAACACGGTCCGTTGGCATTGGTTGATGCCGAAATGCCGGTGTTTGCCGTGGCGCCCAACAACATTTTGCTGGAAAAACTGATCAGCAACATCGAGGAGGTCAGCGCGAGGGGTGGAGAGTTGTATGTCATCGCTGATTCCAGGGTCGTTTCAAGCTTCCAGCAGCGGCATGGCCGCGTGATCGGGCTGGACACCGGCGGATCGTTATTGGCCCCGGTGATCATGACCATCCCTTTGCAATTACTGGCCTATCACGTGGCGGTGCAGCGGGGAACAGATGTGGACCAGCCGCGCAACCTGGCTAAATCCGTCACGGTGGAATAGTTGATCGAATTCAATTGAGGGGCGGAATACGGTGGAAGCCGCAGGCCCGCCCGTTTACAGACTCACTGCAAAACGCAGTAAAAAAGATTTTCCGGATTAAGGTTCTTTCCTGCTTGCGGGCAGGTCCAGCAGACCGCTTGCATCTTCCTTTGGCGGCAGTTGCAGGTGATAGCCCTGTTCGCTGAGGTTATGCATGACCTGCTTGATATCCTCGTACGCCAGTTTGCGCTCCGGGCTCAACTGCAGGTTCATGACAAACTCGGGTTTACCGAAAACCCGCTTCAATTCCTCAGGCAGGTCATCAAAGTCCTGCCCTTCCAGTAAATAGATATAGGTGAAGTCCTTGAGACTCGAGCGGACGACGGAGCATTTCATGCAAGAATTCCTTCGCTGATTTCTTGAGCGCAGTATAGCTTCAATACCTTCAAACCCCACAAACCGGAAAGTTTCAATTTAATCCGGTACAAGCATATTAACCAATAAAGCATTATGCTTGGTATTGGAACACGGGAGGCAACGGATTTTGCGGCGCGCAGGTCTTGCTTTCTGGTGCCGCCCCATCTCTATCCTGGTTCACCGGTTTCGTCCGGGTCATATGCTGTCCGCATTGATTCGAAATGTGATTAATGATAATGCTTATTGAATATTGATTTTTATCTAAGGTATAACGTCAACCTGTGAATAACAATTACAAGTACAGGGCCTATATCAGCTATAGCCACCGTAATGAACGATGGGCAACCTGGCTGCATCGAGCGCTCGAGTCCTACCGTGTGCCACGTAAGCTGATCGGAACCCTGACCGGTGCAGGTAAGGTGCCGCCCCGCATCCGCCCGGTTTTCCGTGACCGCGATGATCTCTCTTCCGCTTCCGACCTTGGCAACACCGTCAAGCATGCATTGGCTGACTCCGAGAACATGATCGTGGTCTGTTCGCCCGATGCGGCAGCCTCCCACTGGGTCAATGAGGAGATCAGGCACTTTGCCGCACTCGGGCGGCAAAAGCAGATTTTTTGCGTTATCGTGGATGGGCAACCGTCTGGTCCCGGAGTTGACGCCACTTGTTTTCCCGCTGCACTGGCGGAGGTTGGTTTGGGCGAACCCCTGGCCGCGGATGTGCGCAAGTGGGCGGATGGTAAACGCCTTTCCAAGCTGAAAATTATTGCAGGTATGCTGGGGTTGCCGCTTGATCAACTGGCGCGCAGAGATTTACAAAAACGACAAAAGGTCTGGGTGCTTGCCGCCGTGTTTTCCGTTGCCATAGCGGCCATCCTGGTGTCTGCGATCAATGCGAGGATTGCGGCCCAGCAAAGGCGGGTTTCGGGTGAGTCGCTGGTCTCGTACAAGCTCAATGAGTTACGCACGATGTTGGATTATGGCGCCAATCCGGAAGATTTTGAGCGGTCCGGAATATGGAACCAGCAGAAATTGGCGGACCTGTTGGGTATGGCCGGTGATGGCAAGGACGCACTCGTGGAACTGGCAATGAAATTACGCAAGCAGGGGAATGAGCTATACAAAAGAGGGGCGTTGCAGGAGGCACTGGAAAAATTTCAACAATCCTGGATGCTCTTTGCAGAAGAATACAGACGTGATCGCAGTGACCAGTCAGCGTTTTTTGAGCTTGGCCAGGCAGATTTTTATATCGGCCAGACCTATGTCAAGCAAGGCGAAATGGAGAAGGCCGAAGAGTCCTTCATGTCCTATGCCGAAATTACCCGGCGCCTGATCCAGCAACAACCGAAGAACGCCGAGTGGGTACTGGAGATGGCATATGCGCTGACCAACCTCGGCCACATGGAAGAGATCGATGTTAACGGTGACCCGGAGCGTGGACTCCAATTCATGCAGTCCGCACTGGAATACAACCAGATTGCACTGGTGCTGGATCCGAATAATGAATATTACCGGTCAGAACTCGGCCAGTCGCATGCCTTTCTTGCCGATGCCCAGCGTGGTGTATGCGATCTGGAGGGTGCACTTCAATCACGTGTGCAGAACGTGTCGTTGGAGCAGAAAATTCTTGCAGGCGATCCCGGGGACGATGCAAAGATCAAGCGGCTGGCCTGGGCGTTGAGCGGTCTTGCCTTTGTGCAGGATGAGATGGGACGCGTGGATGAGGCAGTAAAGAGCTTTGAATCATCAATTGGGTTAATGGAGCGCCTGCGAATCAAGAACCCCGACGACAAGAGAACCATTCTTTACCTGCTCACACGCCAGCAGCGTTTGGCCATGCTCTTTGCGGTCAGCGGCAATTATGAACAGGCGCTGCGGTCGATGAATGAGCTAAAAAATGAATGGCAGCTTTATTTTCAGAAACCAGTCGAAGATGATTCTAATTCCGTTGAACCGTACGTATCTTTTCTCGCAGACCGCGCGTGGATAGCTCAGGCGATGGGAGACAGTGGCTCAGCGGAGGAATTATTAACCGATGCGATGACACTCAGCATCGATTCGCTGCAAAAATCGCCGGGGAACAGAAGTATGGGAAACCTCCTGATGTTGGCAGCTTTCCGCTACTGGGATGTAAAACAAACGCTGCCGGAGGAATCAATTCTGATGAATTTGCCCTATTATTACAGTAACAATGGTCAAATCCGGGCCTGTTTTGATGCGAGCCTGGCCGCCAGGAAAGCAATCATGCTGGGTGACAGGGCCCGCGCGGATGAGTTGACCGGTTACCTTATGGATAGGGGTTTTGCTGAAGCGACTTTCATGCGTGCATGCAAGGCGCACTCTTTTTGTGGCGGGCGGTAAAAGCGATCTGTCCAGGACGCCAGTCCAATAAAAAATCGCTGAATATAAATGCAGGGAAATTTAAAATGAAAAAAAGCAGGTTTAAATTATTTCTACAATCGATAGCGCTACTGTCCACCGTAATGTTAATTTCTGCCGCCCAGGCCGCCGCGATCGTCGTCAACCTCGAAGTCAACGACAGTCAGACCAAGCTGGTCGCAACGACGCCTGGTTCTTGCACGAGAATTCCAAACACCCCGGGTTGTGTGCATGCTACGGGCCAGGTGCAGATAAATTTCAACCTGACGGGGAATTCGAGTTGTTCCGAGGCAGAAGGCGCGAAGTGGCAACTGGATCACGTTGCCATGGGTGATCCAGGCAATATCAGCGCCGTGGCGGCAGCGGACTTTAACGCGGATCAGACATCCGGTGTTGTGAGCCCGATCAGCCAAAGCGCAAATCATATTTTGATTCGCGATAATAATACCCAGGCCTACGATATCGCCTATACGGTTTATGCACGCTGTGAAGGCGGCAGTTCTGTCATCGACTCCGACCCGCGTGTCGAAAATGACGGAAGCGGACAACCTTAAAGTTAATCGTATGCGGGTCTGGTTTCCCTTGGTCAGGAACTCACGGCTATGTACCTGACCATCGGTGTCACCGGCCATCGCGATCTGTTGGCAGATGAAGTTCCTGCACTTAAAGATAAAGTGCGGGAATTTTTTCTGCAGCTTAAAAGCGATTTTCCAGGTCTTGATTTGCAACTGATCACACCGCTGGCCGAGGGCAGTGACCGCCTGGTGGCAGATGTGGCCCTGGAGTTGGGTATTGAGCTGATCGTACCCCTGCCCATGGGCCAGGCCGACTATGAACAGGATTTTTCATCATCCGAGGCCGTCGAAGCTTTCAGGGAGACACTAAAAAAAGCGCGGATCATACATCTGCGTTTGCTGCGAAAGCGCCCGGACACCAGCCTTGACCATGATGAGAAAAGCCATCAGTACGCGCAGATGGGTATCTTTATTTCAAACCACAGCCAGGTTTTACTGGCGCTATGGGATGGTAAACCTTCGTCGGAAGTCGGTGGTACGGCCAGTGTCGTCAATTACCACCTGACCGCGGTCATGCCGGGTTTTTCACTGGCTGAAGATTCTCCCAACTTGCTGGCTGATAACGAAAACGACCTGGTGTACCACATTGTCTGTTCGAGGAATCGTCCGAATGGACAACCAACCGAAGGCCTGTTGCCATTGCAGGCCATCTGGTTGACCGCGCAATTCGGCCTGGAATCAGGTGAGCAACTACCCATCGAATACAAGATCATGTGGGAACGGTTGGAAGACTATGGCCGTGACATGGCGAAATATGAGTCCGCCATTCGCGAAAACGGGGCAGATCTTCTCGAGAATGCGCCGGATATAGAGCTTCCGGTAGGAACCCAAACGATCAGTGAGCAACACAGGATAGCCGACTGGCTCGCCATACATTTCCAAAAAAGAATATCCCTGGGTTTGATCGCTATTCACTCCATTGCGGTTTTGATTGGCCTGATCTTCATCATCTACTCCGAATTTGACGGGCTTGATTTCCTCGTCAACTTCTTTTTGCTCGCGTTTTTTGCCGGGTTCGTACTATACAAAATAGGGGAGAGGAGGCAATGGCACCGCAAACACCTCGACTACCGCGCGCTGGCGGAAGGTTTGCGGGTACAGTTTTACTGGAGTCTGGCCGGTGTCATCGATGTGCAGTCGGCCGAGTTCGCCTACGACAACTTTCTGCAAAAACAGGATGTCGACCTGGGCTGGATCCGCCACGTCATGCGCAATGTCAGTCTCGCGCGCAGCCGCGACAACGTGCCGCAGGCAGAGTGGGTAGACTGGGTCATAGAGCAATGGGTCGGTGACGAGGAGCGGCAGACCGGTCAACTGTGCTACTACCGGCGCAAGGAACTGGAAAAGGCACGCAGGTTCAGGCGAACCACCTACCTGGGGGTGATTACCCTGTGGGTGGGTATCCTGATTGCGATTCTGTTGGCAGTCGCGGGTACGAAGATGGCCGATTCCCACCGGCATTATTTGCTGGTGTTGATGGGTATCCTGCCGTTGTTTGCCGGTGTCCGTGATGCTTACTCACACAAGAAGGCGGAAAAGGAGCTGATCAAGCAATACCGTTTCATGCGCGGGATTCTTGCCAACGCGAGACGTTTGCTGGACGGTTCGGATGATCTGGATTTCCGTCGGGCAGTACTCAGAGCTTTGGGTAA
>DATCZY010000215.1:0-6149 GCA_036525655.1 Lysobacterales bacterium
ATGCCGGATACATGACCTTGGTCAATACCGGCACAGAGGAAGTCGTGCTGACAGGCGTTGAAAGCCAATCATATGCGTCCATCGACGTGCATGAAATGAAAACGGTCAATGGCCTGATGGAAATGCGTGACATTCCGGAGCTGGCGATCCCTGCCAACGGCCAGGTTCAAATGCTGCCCGGCGGCATGCACCTGATGCTGAAGGGGCCGAGGCAACATTTTACGGCCGGTCAGACCGTGCAATTGACACTGAACTTCGGATCCGCCGGTCAACAGGTCCTGACAGTCATGGTTGCAGCAAGATAAGAGAATTTGCAGCAGCTAACGTGATTGCATGCCAACCATGTTGGCATTTAGTGGCCATATTGCGTTCAGGATGCAGCATACAAATCTATTTCCAGCGCCTTCAAATCATATAAACTGCCCATGGTTGGCATTTTCCTGTTTCGATCGAATTATTTTAAGAAGATGAACAAGATGAACAGCGCGGCTTTACACTCAATTTGCTCCCGGCGAGCCGGGTTGCTGGCTTTTATTACGTTGTTGCTGCTGACAGCGGCGTCCGGGATTTTGGCCCAGGAACCTCCGGGCGGACCCCTGGAACCGCCCGATCGCGTGCATGTGGCGTCGGTCGTCGTTGATGGCAGGTTGGTGTTGCAGGTGCGGGGCGTGTCCTCTTACCCTGCCACTGAGCGCGCGCATAGTATACGCGCCCGTATTCTGGAGGCCGCCAAAGATAAATCGTTTTCCGTTGAAGATATAAAAATCGTTGAGGAGTCCGAAAGATCATCGGTTTATGCCGGCGACAAACTGCTGCTGAGCGTGTTCGATGTCGATGCCGAACTCGAGAGCCTTGATCGCAAGCTGTTGGCTGAAGTCGCCAAGGGAAAAATTGCCAGCGTCATCGTGGACTACCGCCGGGATCGCAGCCCCCGTGTGATATTGACGCATGTGGCTTATGCGCTGGGTCTGACCGCGGTGATGGCGCTACTGTTCTGGGCTATTTTACTTTTATTCCGGCGGTTGAATGCATGGGCTGTGCGCCACGTGCACAAGGGCGCCCAGGACCTCGCCAGCAAATCACATCAATTGATCAGGGCTGAGCAGGTCTGGACCCTGTTCGCGGGTTTACTGAACTTCGTGCGGATGTTCTTTTTGCTGATCCTGACATATTTTTACCTGAACACCGTACTGGGTGTTTTCCCGTGGACACGTCCGGCTGCACTTGTGCTGTTCGATTTTATTCTGAACCCGGTCAGGAGCCTGTGGTTTGGCTTTGTTGAATCGCTGCCGGACCTGATGTTTCTTGTCATCCTGTTCCTGGTGTTGCGTTATATACTCAAGCTCATCCGCATGTTTTTCACGCAGGTGGCCAGGGGCAGGATCAAACTGCAGAACTTCGATCCTGACTGGGCCTTTCCGACACACAAGATCGTCAGGTTCATGGTTGTCGCATTCGCGCTCGTTATCGCCTATCCCTACATTCCCGGCTCAGATTCGATGGCGTTCAAGGGTGTTTCTGTTTTTATCGGGGTAATTTTCTCGCTCGGCTCATCATCCTTTATCGCCAACGTAATGGCCGGCCTGGCAATGACCTATCGTGGTGCTTTCAAGGAAGGTGACAGGGTCCTGATCGGCGATGTTTTCGGCAGGGTCGAAGGGATCAAGTTGATGACGACGCGAATCCAAACACTAAAAAATGAAAGCGTGGTGATCCCGAATTCCAACATATTGAACACCAATGTGACCAATTATTCGGTGATGGCCCGCGAACCGGGCCTGGTGCTGCACACCACCGTCGGTATCGGCTACGATGCGCCCTGGCGGCAGGTGGAGGCCATGCTGCTACTGGCTGCTGAGCGGACACAGGGGCTGCAAAAAGAGCCGCGGCCATTTGTGCTGCAAACCCTGATGGGTGATTTCGCAGTAAATTATGAAATCAATGCATATTGCACGGATGCTGACCGCATGGTGGCGATCAAATCCGACCTCCACCGCAACATCCAGGATGTGTTCAACGAACACGGTGTGCAGATCATGTCGCCAGCGTATGAGAGCGATCCGCAAACACCCAAGCTTGTTCCTCCCGAAGACTGGTATGCGGCACCGGCAGTGAAACCGGAAAAATAGTGATCCGCGCGATCTCATCGGTCGCTGCGCTGCTTTTTGGCACCGCAATCCTGCTCACCGGTCAGGGTTTGCAGGGTACGCTGATACCGGTACGAGCCACGCTGGAAGATTTTTCCACGATCTCGATCGGCCTGATGGGCGCCACCTATTTCCTTGGGTTTACCTACGGCTGCTGGAAAGGTTCAGCCTTGATTCGCGGGGTCGGGCACGTACGCGTATTTACCGCGATGACCGCAATCGCATCGGCTACGCCATTGTTACATGGCTTGTGGGTTGACCCATGGGTATGGAGTTCGCTTCGTTTTGTTTCCGGCTTCTGCTTTGCCGTACTTTATATCGTCATTGAAAGCTGGCTGAATGAGCGTTCCACCAATGAAAATCGCGGCAGCATTTTTTCTGCATACATTCTGATCAACATGACGGTGCTGGGTGTCGGCCAGCAGATGCTGCTGTTTTATGATCCCCAGCATCTGAACCTTTTCGCACTGACCTCCGTGCTGGTTTCGCTGGCGGCTGTACCGGTCGCGCTTTCAAGAGCCGAAAACCCGCCTCCCGTAGAAGACACGAAACTGGATTTTCGTTACCTCTATCATATTTCGACCGTGGGGATGCTGGGCAGCCTGGGTTGTGGTCTGGCCAATGGCTCGTTCTGGGCGCTCGCGCCGGTTTTTTCTTTCACCGTTTCAGGAGACGTTTCACTGACTGCCAATTTTATGACGGCAGTGGTATTTGGCGGTGCGGTCGGCCAGTGGCCATTGGGATGGTTATCTGACCGGATGGACCGGCGAATCGTGTTGGCCGGGGTATCGTTTGTCGCGGTTATCGTTGGCGCCGTCTTGTGGTTGATGGCGTCACAGCTTTCAACCATCGGCCTGGTCACGCTGGCGGCGTTATGGGGGGCGATGTCCTTCCCGGTCTATTCGCTGGCGGTTGCACATGCAAACGATCGCGCGGAAGCCGGGAGTTTTGTCATGGTTTCTGCCGGTTTGCTGTTGATGTACGGCATCGGGGCGATCATCGGGCCTTTCATCGCATCGGCCCTGATGACATTTGGCAGTGCCGGGCACCTGTTTTTATTTACCGGCATCGTACACCTGCTGTTGGCAGTTTACGTCGTAACACGCAGGTTCATCAGGCCGCAACCGGCCAGTTTCGAGCACAAACCATTCAGCGAGGCGCTGGCATCCACGCAGACAAAGTCACAGGTTTTTGAGGACGAGCTGGAAAGGGCGGACTGAAAGTGGCCTGTGATGTAGGCCTGGCCTGCCGGCTAAGTGAGATTTACGCTCTAATTCCAGGTTTTGTTGACAAGTAAGTGTTTGGTGGTCTCGCCTTGATGGTTAACGGGCATATGCCGTGTGGCGTTGTGAATGGCATATTGATGGTGCGTGTCGGGCGGGAACTGTATAGCCTGGCTCCGGGTCGGCCATATGCACGGCCCATGGATCTTACCGGCCAATGAAGGGTTTTGTTTACGTGGCGCCTGAAGGCATCGAATCAGAAGAGGAATCTAAGTTATGGGTAAAATCAAGTCTCGAATTTGTCGTGCAGCTTGCGCTGAAAAAATGCCTTTGGCCACCTCGCACCCGGGTGTTTTCAAGGCGCCCGACCGGCATCACTTGCGCTCGCCCCTCACTGTGCCGCTTGCCATCGTTATGCTGGTGGCCTTTGCGTTCTTTTCTCTGACGGGCATGGCCCGGCAGGAAGCCGCCACCCATACCTATGAGGACTTGCTCGTCCTGTTTGAAGACTGGCGTAAATTTGAAAAACCGCCTTTGCTCGAAGGCGCGCCGGACTACACCGCGGCAACGACCACCCGACGCCACGAGGAATTAAAATCCTACCGGGCCCGGTTGATGTCATTCGATATCGAAGGCTGGCCGGTGGAGCAGCAGGTGGACTGGCACCTGGTGCGGGCCGAGATGAACGGAATGGATTTCAATATCCGCGTACTGCAACCCTGGGTCCGCGATCCGGCCTTCTACACCTCGGTCTGGACCGAGCAGAGTGATACGCCGGCCCATGAGGGCCCGACCCATCACGCGCTGGTGGAGTTGTGGACCTATGAATTCCCGCTCGACCCGCAGGCCGAGGCCAAACTTGGGGCGGAGCTCAGAAGCATACCGCCACTTTTGCGACAGGCGCGCCTCAACCTGACCGGCAATGCCCGCGAGCTTTGGATAGCCGGCATCCAGAACCTCAGAGACCAGGAAATCGCGCTGCTTGAGTTGGCGGCCAAAACCGCGGCATCCGGCGATGAACTGCGTTCCGCGGTTGAAAACGCCAGGGCTGCGACCGCCGCGTTCATCCAGTGGCTGGAGGAACAGTCGTCATCAAAAACGGGTCCCTCGGGTATCGGAAAAGACAACTACACCTGGCAGTTACGCAATGTGCACCTGGTGCCGATGAGCTGGGAGGAAGAAGTCATTTTGCTGCAACGGGAACTGGACCGCGCCGTGTCCTCGCTGGTGCTGGAGGAACATCACAACCGCAAGCTTCCACCGCTGGTTGCGATAAGCAGCCCCGAAGAGTACCGGCAACGCGCCGCGCAGGCCGTCAAACGGTTTTCGGCGTTTTTGCACGACGAAGACATTTTGCCGGACTATGACTACATCGAAACCACCTTGCTTGCCCGAACCGGCGAGTTTGTGCCCGAGGATAAACGAAACTTTTTCCAAATCGTTTCCCACTATGAACAGATCGTGCTGTGGACCCACTGGTACCACTGGTTCGACCTGGCCTTGATGGATGCGCAACCGAACCCCAGCCCCATCCGGCGCGGCCCCCTGCTATATAACGTCTGGGACAGCCGCTCGGAAGGCATGGCCACCGGTTTCGAGGAAATGATGATGCAAGCCGGGCTTTACGACGACAATCCACGCGCCCGCGAACTGGTCTGGATCATGCTGGCGCAACGCGCGGCGCGCGGTCTGGGCTCGTTGTTTGCACAGGCCAATATCTTTACGCTGCAGGAAGCGCGGGATTTTCACGTTGCACACACACCACGTGGATGGATGCGTGAAGACCTTGACCTGTTGGGTTTTGAGCAATTGCTGTACCTGCGGCAACCCGGATACGGCAGCAGCTATGTCACCGGAAAATACCTGATCGAGCGGATGCTGGCCGAATTGGGCCGCCAGTCCGAAGAGACCATTATCCTGTCTGATTTTTTCGGCCGGGTAGACCAACAGGGCGTGATCCCGGTATCCCTGATCCACTGGCAACTCACCGGCGACGGCGCGCAGGTCAGGTCATTGATGGAGTGACAGGTAGTCGGGGCGGGTCTTGAGCTTTGACCTTGGAGACCGGCTGAAACAGGTTGTTCGTAAGCTGAATCAGCGGCCATCCGGTCGCTGAAACAGTTTCCGGGCGGCGATCCGACCGGGCGCACGCCTCTGCTGACTTGGTTTGCGCACCCGCCCGCCCGGCTTTCATCAATCTTCTTAATTCCTCCAAAATTCATCCCATTTAGTAGCCCAGAATGGCACTTGTCGGAAATTGCCGGCACGCGAAATGAGTTGATACATCTCAAAGGAAGGTCATTATGAAGATGCAACCCGGAAAATATATTTACCTCATCGCACTGTTACTCGCCTTCTCGATCAGCACTGCGAGTGCGCAGCAGCAAACACGACAGAGCACACAGTTGCAGACACGGCAGCAGTTGCGTGACCAGTCCAACATGGGCACCGCGCAACAACAGCAGCGGATACGCAGCCTGAATCAGTCACGTTACGAAAACAACCTCGGCCAGGGCCAGAAAAGCCGCCTGATGAAGCGCCAGAACAATCGCCAGGGTAAAGGCAAGGGCGACGGTGGTGCCGGCAATGGTTAGCAGCAGGCAGTTAGTTGCTGCACACTAATGAATGTGCCGGTATTAAACCGGCACATTCGGTACTTATTTGAGGTCGCCATGAGGCCCTGACAGACGCCGGGGATCAGTCCTTTCCGGTCTCAAACGTCGCTATCCGCTGGACCAATTCCTGGTAACGGGGCATGTCGCCCAGCTTCTCTTGAAAA
>DATCZY010000216.1:0-4231 GCA_036525655.1 Lysobacterales bacterium
CTACAACGAGTTTCACACCACGGCCATGTGTTCTCCCACCCGGGCCGCGTTACTGACCGGTCGAAACCATCACCGGGTGGGCGCGGGCCAGATTGCCGAACTGGCTTCGGACTGGGACGGCTATATAGGCAAGATTCCAAAGTCAACGGCCACTTTTGCGCAGGTGCTTTCATATTACGGGTACAACACCGCCGCGTTTGGCAAATGGCACAATACCCCGATAACGGATTTGACCAAGCTGGGACCCTTCGACCGCTACCCCACGGGTCTGGGCTTTGACTACTTCTACGGCTTCATCGCCGGTGAAACCTCCCAATACGAACCCGCGCTTTTCGAGAACACCAATCCCATCGAGGCGCCCCACGATCCCAGGTACCACCTGACCGAGGATATGGCGGAGAAAGCCATCCAGTGGTTAAGGACCAGCAGGACCCTGGAGCCCCAAAAACCCTTCCTGATCTACTTCACGCCCGGCGCTGTTCATGGCCCGCACCAGGTATTCAAGGAGTGGGCGGACAAATACAAAGGTAAATTCGACGAGGGTTGGGAAGCCCTGCGCAAAATGACCTTTGAAAAGCAAAAGGAGATGGGGTGGATTCCCCAGGATGCCGTCCTCAATCCGTTGGCGAAGAGCATGCAGAAATGGTCGGATGTTCCCAAGTCGCAAAGGGAATTCCAAATCCGCCTGATGGAAATCTACGCCGGGTTCCTGGAGCATACCGACACGCAGTACGGCAAGGTCGTCGACGAAATCGAACGGCAGGGTCTGCTGGAAAACACCCTGATCATCTACATCAACTCGGACAACGGGCCTTCGGCGGAAGGCATGGACGGGACGATCAGTGAATTGCTGGCCCAAAACAGCATGCCCTCCACCGTCGATCAGCAACTTGCGGTGCTCAACGAGAACTACGGAGGGCTGGCTGCCCTTGGCGGGCCCAAGCTTGACAGCATGTATCATCACGGCTGGGCGTATTCCGGGGCGACTCCATTCCAGGGCACGAAACTGATTGCCGCGTATTTCGGCGGTACACGCACGCCGCTGGTCGTCTCCTGGCCCAAAAAGATCAAGCACGACGGTAAAGTGCGCTCCCAGTTCCATCATGTCAACGATATAGCCGCCACAGTCTATGAGATCCTGGACATCACGCCGCCCAGGGTGGTCGATGGCGTGGAACAACAGCCCCTGGACGGCACCTCGATGGTGTACACCTTTGACCAGCCCGAGGCCAAAACCACTAAGAAAACCCAATACTTTGAGATCCTGGGCAGCCGGGGTGTCTATCACGAGGGCTGGTTCGCCGGAACTTTCGGGCCCAGGGCGCCCTGGTCCACCGATATCTCGGCAATGCTGAACTGGGAACCGGAGAAAGAGCCATGGGCGCTTTACAACCTGGAAAAGGATTATTCGCAAGCGCAAGACCTGGCCCAGGCCAACCCGCAAAAACTGGCCGAACTCAAGGCATTGTTTGACCAGGAGGCGACCGCGAACCTGGTGTATCCAATTGGCGCCTCGTTCTACACGGCGTTTTTCAGCAACGTCGAATTGCTCTCTTCACCGCTGATCGAGTGGTCGTTCTATGCAGGCCAGCAACGGATACCCGAATCAATGGCGCCCAAGTTCACCAGCGGACGGTCCACCCTGGCGGTAATCGATGCCGAAATCGGCAAGGATGCCGAGGGTGTGCTTTTCGCGGTCGGCGGCATTTCGTCGGGATTCACCGTCTTCATGGACGCGGGGTTCCTGAAGGCCGAGTACAACGCGATGACCCTGAACCGCTTCAAGGTCGCTTCGGCCTCGGTCATTCCCGCCGGAAAAGTAAAGATCGAAGTGGAAACCCGCTATGACTCGATGGAGCGCCTGGCCCCTGCCACCGTCACCCTGACCGTCAACGGGGAACAGGTCGGCCAGGGACGCATCGAACGGTCAGTGCCCGGCACCCACACGGCCTCTGAAACCTTCGACGTGGGTGTGGACCTCGGTTCACCGGTGTCGCTGGATTACTACGATCGCGCGCCATTCAGGTTTAACGGCGAGATCGAAAAGATTCACATTGGCTATATCGAGTAGATCGCTGATGCGAATTTATCGCGATTCAACAGGATCGTGGCAATGGTTGCGATGACGCAAGCGTAAAGGGGCCAGGTGCACGAAATGTACCTGGCCCCGGTATTGCCTGGATCGGCAGACGAAAGTTCAAAGGAGGAAGTTCAAATGTTTCACGCGATAACAAGAAAGATCCTTTTCAATAACATGCTTTATATCTTCATATTTTGTGTCTTACCTGTAAATTCCTGGGCGCAAAGCAGCGACAGGATTGGTTGGTCAATAACACCGTATATCTGGGCTTCGAGCACAAAAGTGGATCTGACCTTTCGTGATACCGGAATCGGCGAGGGTAATATCAGTTTCAAGGATCTCCTGGACGTGCTCGATACCGCCGGCATGATTCACATCGAAGCGGGCAAAGACCACTGGCGCATGTTTGGTGATCTGACCTACCTGAAGACCTCTGACACCACCGAACGCCAACTGCTCACCGTAGACACCAGGAGCAAACAGGCTTTTGCTGACGCTGCCGTAGCCTACTGGCCGGGCGGTGTCGGCTCGCAACTTAGCTTTTATGCCGGTTTGCGCTACTCGGGTTTCGACGATCGCTATCGTTTCAACCTGGGCGAGATACCGGTGGGCGAACAACACACGTCCAATAACTACTACGACGCCTTGCTGGGGGTGCGCTACCGTTTTGACCTGGCCGAGCGCTGGGCCCTTTTGACCAGGGGCGATTGCAGTTTTGGCGATTCCGAAGGCACCTGGCTGGTGCAGGCCAACTTTGCCTATACCGTCGGAAAACTTCGGCAGAACCGGTTCCTGTTTGGCTACCAGTACAAGCAGGCAAAATTCCAGGACGGCGACCTTGTCAGCAAATTTACCTATCACGGCCCAATGGCGGGGTTTAACTTCCGCTTCTGATGCCTTTAAAAAGCGAACCGGTCAAAATAGTTTTTTATCGTGATTTAAGGAGGCAATATGTTTAAACAAAGCACATCCCGGTCACTGATTCTCACTTTTGCGCTGGTTGGCTTTCTTGCACTTGCTGCTTGCGGTCAAAGCCCGGAGCCTTCAGCAGAAGTTTCGAAGCCTGCTGCAGATCAAGCTGCAGTGTTGGTCGGACTCACGGATGAGCAGGTTAACGACATCGTCCGGAGATCATACCGGTTCGTTGCGATGTACAACGTCAACAACAAGCTCGCTTTCGACAGTCAGAACCCGATGTCGACAGGTGGTTTGAACCGCTTTAAAGCCAATACGCAGCTGGCAGATCACAATTTAAAGGCGATTGCACGTCCGAATAACGACACGCTGTATGTGTCCGCGTTGATCGATTTGAGCCATGAGCCGGTGATCATTGAATCGCCTGCTTTCGATTCCAAGTACGTGTCAATGATGATCACGGGTTACGACCACTACGTAAATATTCCGATGTCGACACGCCAGGGTGACTTTGCCGAACCGTCTACGCTCCTGCTCTATAGCGCCAGGACCCCGGGCTATGCCGGAGAGGCTGTCGAAGGCATCGACAAGATCACGCAGATGACCGGGGATTTTGTCAGCGTTGTCTATCGCGTGATGCCGCACGCCACCGAACCGGAGCGTTTGCAGCGCAACCTGGAGGCCATGCAGTTGATCAGGGCCGTGCCGTTGTCGGAGTTCCTGCCCGGATCTGCAACGTTGTCGGAAGGTGACATCGTCTTCCCGGATTTCGGACGTTCAGACTTTGATGTCTTTGAGAATAATTTCCTCGAAGTCATGCAATTTGTCTTCAACCATACGACCTTCGATCAGGGTGACGAGATCGACCGGAATGTGCTCGCCGCTCTGGAGTCCCTGGGTGTCGCGCCGGGACAGGTGTTCGATCCGGAAAATGTCGCGAAAATAGATGGCGTGAGATTCCGTGCCATGGCTGAAAGTGTATTTCAGCAGGAAATGGCCAAAGCAACGGACCCCGAATTCTTCGCTGAGGTTGTCACCAAAATGTTTCAACCCAAGGGGCATATGACGGACGAAATTCTACTTTTCCAATCGATACTTGGTCCGATTGGTCAACCTGCCAACGAGGCTGTCTATCCGGCGATCGCAACGTCCGATGGGGCGCCGATGAACGCGATGAACGACTACGTCGTGCGCATGACGGCGGATCAAATGCCGCCGGCAACGGCATTCTGGTCA
>DATCZY010000217.1:0-3106 GCA_036525655.1 Lysobacterales bacterium
GTCATTTGCTTCAACCTTGGGCCATTTTCTGAACGCAAACCCTTGCCATGGATAACCCTGACCGTTTCCATTGATGCGGTTTTTGCATCGGCAATGAACTCGAGTAGAGCCGCATGGGCGGTTTCCATCGTCATGCTGTGCAGATCCAACTCCGCGCCGATTCTGAAGCGGCCCCTTTTCAGTTTCTGCATGGTCCTGTTCTGGATACCGTTCTTACGGTGCGATGAGCCGTCTTCGGCATTGATATGCGCTGGATCGTCTGCCGTGGCCATTTGCGAGGTGTCGGGATTTTCAGGGTATACGTCTTGTTTGTGTCTGTGAACCGGCTTGCGGGGTGGCTTTGAGTCAGTTGTGGGTTTGCTTTTCAGCGGCACGACACCCGCCATTTCCTGGCGGAACAACGGATCATCCAAAATCTGGTGTATTATTTTTTTATCCATGTTTCATTCATTTCCGCGTTTCGGAAGCCGTCTGAAGTCCGTACAATGGCATCCGGAAAGCTGTTAAAAATTGTCAGACAATATCAAGCATACTTGTGGTTGGCAGGTATCATATTCAACAAGGACCGGAATAAACACCCTCGATGGAATTTCTGATTAGCAATGATGATGGCATTGAAGCTATCGGTATCCGTGTTCTGGCGGACAGTATGCGCGGTCTGGGCGACGTGACAATTGTCGCCCCGGAAAGGAACTGCAGCGGTGCGAGCAATTCTCTGACACTGGATGCACCGATCCGGATCAAGGAAATCGAGACCGGTGTGTACCGGGTCTCCGGTACGCCGACCGATTGCGTGCACGTTGCATTGACCGGTTTGTTGGCCGAGGACCCGGATATCGTAGTTTCCGGTATTAACGCAGGCGCCAACCTGGGCGACGATGTCATCTACTCCGGCACGGTCGCAGCGGCGATGGAAGGCCGCTTTCTCGGCTACCCCGCAGTGGCGATTTCGCTGGTTTTTGGCGAGGATTCCCATCATCATTACAATACGGCGGCCGAGGCTGCCATAAGGCTGGTCAAACAGTTACAACGTGATCCCTTGCCGGCGGATACCATACTCAATGTCAATGTGCCCGATTGCCCATGGTCAGAAATCCGTGGGTTCGAAGTGACTCGTCTCGGCCACCGCCACCGCGCGGAACCGGTGGTCAAGACCATGGACCCCCGTGGCCGCGAGATGTACTGGATAGGACCGGCAGGTGCGGAACAGGATGCTGGCCCGGGAACGGATTTTGATGCCATCAGGCGTAAATATATTTCGGTCACGCCAATCCACGTTGACCTGACGCGCTACCAGGCGTTGGACCAGGTGGCAGGCTGGATGGCCGCCATCGGAACCGGCACGGAGCAGGAAACAGACGCTTCATGATTCATAAACGTAAGCTTCACAGCGAGAACCGCGGTATTGGGATGACCTCCCAGGGTACGCGTGACCGCCTCGTAGAGACATTGCGGCAAGAGGGTATCAAGGATGAGCGGGTACTAAAGGCCATCACCCAGGTGCCGCGCCACAAGTTTGTCGATGAGGCACTTTCTAGCCGGGCCTATGAAAATACCGCGTTGCCGATAGGGCAAAGCCAAACCATTTCGCAGCCGTGGATCGTAGCCCGGATGACGGAAGCCATACTCGATGGTGGCCAACCGGAAAAAGTCCTCGAGGTGGGTACAGGCTCCGGCTACCAGGCAGCGATTTTGTCCCACCTGGTTCCGAAAGTGTTCACGGTTGAGCGTATAGAAGAATTGCTGAAGCTCGCCCGGCGGCGTTTCCATAACCTGCGTCTGAATAATATCTACTTGCGTTATGCCGATGGCCACCTGGGTTGGCCCAGCCAGGCGCCTTTTGACGGTATCATGGTGACCGCGGTCGCAAAAAACGTTCCGCAGGAGTTACTGCAACAACTCCGCATTGGTGGTTTGCTCGTGATCCCGGTTGAACGCAATGGTCAGCAGCGTTTGATCACCGTGCGCCGCAGTGAAAACGGCTTTGAAGAAACTGACCTCGGCGCCGTTGTGTTTGTGCCTTTGCTCAGTGGTTTGGCTTAGGCAGGGGCTTACCCGGATATGTTTCTAAAATTATACGACCGTGTTATCGCCTTGTCCGCCCATCGCAGGGCGCCTGCTTTTTTGGCGACACTGAGTTTTACAGAATCCAGTTTTTTTCCCGTGCCACCGGACGTCATGCTGATACCCATGTGCCTCGCCAGACCGGCAAAAGGTTGGGCTTATGCGGCCTTGTGTACCCTGTTTTCCGTTCTCGGCGGCATGGCCGGATACCTGATTGGCAAGCTGGCGTTTGCATGGATAGAGCCATGGTTGATGGGATCCAGCTACGCTGGTATTTTTACAAGTGCCGTGGCCGCGTTTGAAACCTGGGGATTCTGGTACATTCTTCTGGCAGGATTTACCCCGATTCCTTACAAGATATTTACCATCAGCGCGGGTGTGGTTGGCATGCCGGTGCTGGCGTTCATAGCTGGTTCGGTGGTTGGCAGGGGCGGCCGATTCTTTCTGGTCGCAGCGTTGATTCGCCTCGGTGGTGAGAGCCTCGCAGCCCGGATGCGAAAGTATATCGATTTGATCGGCTGGATAATGATCGCACTGGCGTCTGTTATATTTGTAATCATGAAATTTAATCATCAATGAGTATCGGTATCTGCCCCTCGAATGACAGATGTATTTTTTCCAGGGCCATCATCTTACTGGTGGCGCTGAGCGTGCTCGTGTTGCCGGCTTGTCACCGCCACTACCGGCCAACACCGGCCGCAAAGTCACCGGCTACCATCGTCAAGCGCCAATTGAATGCAGATGGCACTTACTATGTCCGGAAGGGAGATACACTTTATGCGATAGCATTCAGTTACGGTGTAGACCCAATGGACGTGGCCAGGCTGAATGGAATCTCAAGCCCCTATATCATTTACCCCGGTCAAAAAATTCAGCTCACGGTACCGGCTGCCGGGTCCCAAAACCCGGATGGTTCATCAGCTGTGAAAATTACCACCATAAAGACGCCGGCGCCGGTAACGACCAGAACGGTTGAAACACCAAAATCGTCAAGCGGTGAAAAACCGGACCCGGCGAAACCGGCGCCGGCAAAGTCGACCGA
>DATCZY010000218.1:0-4701 GCA_036525655.1 Lysobacterales bacterium
GTAGGCGGCGGCGGCTTTCTGATGGCTTTCATACGCCAGTTGATCCTGGTCCTGGCGTGCGATCTGCCATTCCTGGGCCATCCGTTCACAGTGCTGGCCCATCGACAGACCGGTGCGTATTTCGCCATTGGTCGGCGACACGGGTTTGAGCTCGCGCGGGCTGAAACCCTTCAGCACTGCGAGACGCTGTTTCATGGTCCTGGCCTGGCTGAGGCCGATCAGGCGATGGGCAAATTTCTCAGTGAAAACGATCGGTGCATCCGAAGTCGTATCGGTACCGGCAGCAATGCCGCTTTCAATTTGCCCACAGGCGATTTTTGCACCGATGTTCAAGGCCGCCTGCAGGCTCGTGCCGCATGCCTGTTGCAGTGTGATTCCCGAAGTCAGCGGTGAAAGCTTGCTGGACAATACCGCTTCGCGCGCCAGGTTGAAATCTTTTGAATGTGTCATGACGGCGCCCGCCATTACCTCGTCCAGTTGCTTTCCTTCCAGACCAAACCGTTGCACGACCCCGTCGATTGCGGCTGTCAGCATATCCAGATTGCTTTTGTCGGAATAGGTCGTATTGGAACGACAGAAGGGAATGCGGCTACCGCCTACAATGGCTACCCTGCGTAGTGATTCCGTCATTGTTTCGCTCCTTTTTGTTTAAGGTAATGCAACGGACCGCCACGGAAAGGCGCGAAACCGGTGCCAAAAATCATACCGGCATCCAGTACGTCCGCGTCTTCGACGATGCCGTCTGCAAGCGCTGCCTCACAGGCATCGAAATAGGGTTGCATCAGGGCGTCTGTAATCTCTTCCAAAGCATACTGGCCAGTGTCCTTTTGCTCACGTTTGGGCTTGCCTTTTTCCCAGGTATAAAAGCCCTTTCCGGTTTTTTTGCCCAACTCGCCCGCGTGGACTTTTTCCTGTAGCAGGGAGGCTTCTTTTTTGGCGGACTCTCCGCCGAGCAGGGTCACCACCTTCAGACAAACGTCAAGGCCCACGGTATCGGCCAGCTCGACCGGGCCCATTGGCATACCGAACGAGGTCGCAGCCTTGTCCAGTATTTCTATCGGGATACCGCGTTCCAGGTGCATGCTCATGGCCTTTGCCATGTAGCCCGACAGCACGCGGTTGACCAGAAAGCCGGGAGAACTCTTTACCGGCAATGGAAAACGGTTGATTGCGCCGCAAAATGCCGAACCCTTTGCAACCTGCCCGGGATCCGATATTTCGTCATAGACGACCTCGACCAGTGGCATTTTTGCCACCGGGTTAAAGAAATGGATACCGATAAGACGTTCGGGTTTTTTAAGCACCGAGGAAATCTCTGCCAGCGGGATGGCCGATGTATTGGTGGCAAGTACCGCGTCGGGTTTCATGCGTGGCTCGATGCTGGCAAACAGTTCGCGCTTTGCTTTGACGTCTTCAAAAATGGCTTCGATGATAACGTCGGCGCGGGAGACACCTTTGCCCTCAACGTCCGGAATCAGGCGACTCATGGCTGCATCCACCTTGTTGCGGTCCCTGAGTTTTTTCTGGAAAAGTGATTTCGCCCGCTTGAGGGCGGGTTCAATGTATTTGAGTTCACGATCCTGGAGCGTGACATCCATACCCTGGAGAACGCACCAGGCGGCGATATCACCACCCATCACACCGGCGCCTATGACGTGCACCCGGCGGACTCTGATTTTGGACTGCTTGCCAATGCCCTTGAGGCGCTCCATTAGGAAAAACACCCGCCGCAGGCTTTTCGAGGTTTCGCTGGTTATCAGCTTGCCGACCCTTTCGGACTCCTCGGCCATCATCCGTTGCGGATCATCACCATAACGCTCCCAGGCCTCGATCAGTTCATACGGGGCAGGGTAGTGTTCCGGATTGGCCCTTGAGGCAACCTGCTTGCGCATCATCTTCGCCAGTAGTGTGCGCACCGGTCCAAAGTTCTGCAGGCGCTTCAATTGACCGGGCTTGCGGCTCTTGCGACCCTGTTTAACCGCACGGCGGGCGGCCCAACGCAATGAACCGTGTGGTCCGACCAGTTCATCAACCAGGCCCATCGCCCGGGCGGCGCCCGGTCGCAGGTTTCGGGTGCTGAGCATGAGCTGCATGGCGTTGGCTGCACCTGCCTGCTGGACGCTGCGCGCGCTGCCGCCAAAACCCGGATAAATACCCAGTTTGATTTCCGGAAAACCTAAACGTGTATGTTCAACGTTGGTGGCAATGCGATAGTCAAAAGCCAGCGAAATTTCCAGTCCGCCACCAAGACAATAGCCGTCAATGGCGACGACTTTTGGAAACGGCAGGGCTTCGATGCGGTTGAACAGGCGATGGACCTGGCTGATACCATCGCTGGCAATGCTGGCATCGTCATAGTCGTCAAATTCACGCACGTCTGCGCCAACGATAAAGGAACCCGGCTTGGCCGATTGCAAGACGAGACCGGCAGGTGGGTTTTCTTCCACTCCGTCGATGATGGTTCCAAGTTCGCTGAGAACTTCCATCGACAGGCTGTTGGTGCTTTCACCCTCGCGGTCGATGCTTAGCCATAATATGTCGTCGATATCGGTTGCGAGTTTCCAGTGTTTGAAATGGGTTTCTTCGTTCGCGGTTTTTTTCATCAGGATTCCGGCGCTCTGGGCAATAATTCCAGTTTAAAACATAAGGGCGTATCTCGAGCTTGCAAGTTGCATTGTCCCCGCTTTTCGACGCGATTTGAATGATCTACGGCAACTGCAGGCCAGCTCGTCGCAGCATGGCCGCCGTACGGATCAACGGCAGGCCGATCAGCGCTGTCGGGTCTTCACTGGTGATGCGCTCGAACAGAACGATTCCCAGCGACTCGGCCTTGAATGCCCCGGCGCAGTCATAGGGTTGCTCGGTTTCCAGGTAACGTTCGATTTCCGCGGCATCGAGGACCCTGAAACACACCCGGGTCGTATCGACGTGCAGCTCGGTGAAGCCCTTGTCGAGACATTGCACCGACACCGCCGTAAGGAACTCAACGACCTCTCCACTAAAAGATGAAAGTTGTCGCGCCGCCGTATCGTGGTTACCCGGTTTGCCGATTATTCGGCCTTTGAACACGGCCACCTGGTCAGAACCGATGACCACCGCTCTGCGGTTGGAGTGGCTCACGGTTCGTGCTTTTTCGCTGGCCAGTCTTGCCACCAGGTCGATAGGTGCCTCTGCAACTCCCGCGCTTTCGTCGATATCCGGCGAGCAACACTCGAACGGGATGCCGAAGCGGCTCAGCAGCAGTTTCCGGTATTTGCTCGACGAAGCAAGAATTAGACTTGCAGCTAGTGACTCACTATTCATTTATGTAGTAAAATTATCGGTTAAGTTGATTCGTTATCAGTTATTTACTGTGTTCTGGTTCTGGGTTTCCATTGCGCGGATCGGGTGAACGGTTGGGGCGCATTGGTTTAGTTAAGGATTGTGAAGCTATGTCGCGGGAATATCCAGACTGGATTTCGCCAAATCGTGCTGCAGAGGGGAAACGCATATTCAGCGGGACCATTCCGTTGTCACGTATGAAGCGGCTTGCGGCGTTATTGGCTGACACGCGGGGTGAGGCGGCATTTACCGCGTCCTTCAGAACCGACCTGGATAACCGTGTGATCATTGACTTGCAGGTTGAAGCTGCGTTGCCACTGATTTGCCAGGCAAGCCTGGAACTATATGATGAGCTGGTTAAACGAAACAGTGAACTGGCGGTCATTGACAGTGATAGCGAACAGTTTGATTTGCCGGAAAACTATGAACCGGTGCAAACAGAGAATGGCAGGCTGGCAATTGCCAGTATCGTAGAAGATGAATTGTTACTCGGTTTGCCGACGATTCCACGTAAACCGGGCTTGCAAGCAGTTGAGTATTCGACTGGCGGGCAAACGTTGAAAAGCGAAACAACTCAGGAAGGGCGTAAGCAAAACCCTTTTTCGGCTTTGCAGGAAATGCTGAAGCGGGACAAGTAGAACCAATGTTATTTTTTAATCAGGAGTAGATCATCATGGCTGTACAAAAGAGCCGAAAAACCCCATCAACACGCGGTATGCGCCGTTCGCATGACGCGCTTAAGGCACCGACATTATCCGTAGACCCGACAACGGGTGAGACACATCTGCGTCACAATGTGAGCCCCGAAGGTTATTATAAGGGCCGCAAAGTAATCGACACGAAAGTGGTTGAGATCGACGAAGACGAATAAATACCGTCCTCTGCATGGGATTTAACGGATGCACTTGACCGCCGGCCATATTGCCGGCGGTTTCGTATCCGCCCCGGAACCGAATGAATATTCCCGGAAAAATCATTGCAAATAAAGTTGTTCTGGCACTGGATGCGCACGGTGGCGATTTTGGTCCCGTCGTGACGGTCCCGGCCGCGCTGGATGTATTGGCAGAGCATCAAAATCTTGAAATACTGCTTTGCGGCATACGTGAAGACATTTTGCCGGTTCTTGAATCGCTTGAGTCCGAACCTGGACTGAAACATTGTTTTGAGCGTTTGCGGGTCGTCGAGGCTTCACATGCGCTGGATTCGGATGCGCGGCCTGTCGCCGCGTTGCGACGCGGCAAGGGCAGTAGCCTGTGGCTGACTCTTGAACAGGTCGCAAATGGCATGGCAGGCGCCTGCGTCAGTGGAGGCAGTACCGCTGCGATACTTGCGCTGGGTGTAAAGCTGCTGGGTATGCTCCCGGGCATTGAGCGGCCCGCA
>DATCZY010000219.1:0-5598 GCA_036525655.1 Lysobacterales bacterium
ACCTGAACTGACACCGGTGGTCGGGGTGACCGCCGTCATCACCGCGGACACGTTCGCGGCACGGCAGCTTATGCGCAACGGTCGAGGCGCGGGTCTTTCGTCAACGCTCAAACAACTCGGTGACCGGCTTGGTCCTGCAGAAACATCGGCATTGCTGACCTATGCAATACTTGAAGTTCCAGCCGGCAATGCGGCCCTTGCGATTGCCGCATGGTGGCCGGGGCTCAGACACGAGGCCGCGTTGCGCGACCTGCTGGTGGAAAAACTGGCGCATCCGGCGCTGGGTTCAGCCGCGGCGCTGGCACTGGCGCAGAGCCCCGATATTCAGACGATCAAGGTCTTGCAGGATACCGCCGATGGTGACTCGCTGGCGGCGCGACGCGCGCAGATGGCGCTGGATTTCAACCGTGAGCGTCTTGTCGGGGAGGTTCAGCCATGAAGCGTATCAATCGACTGGCCCTCACCGCCCTGTTATTGGCCAGTAGCCAGCTTGATGCCCAGGTTCTAACCGAGTGGGTGGAGAGCAAAGCCCCAGGTGACACCAGCAAAATCGCGCTGGGATATCCGGTACCGATACCGGTCGACACACCGGAGCCCTTCGACGGGTTCAGAACCTACGCCGGCTTGCATATGCGTCACCAGGACCTGGCGGTCTCCACGCCGTGGGTGCACCCGGAGCAGGTGGGCCTGACCCACCAGGGCCGCGTCGTTTGGGCCTACCGGTTGGGCGACGACGATCTCCTGACAGTGGACGGATTACCCGAGCCGGCGACACTGACCAACGGCGGCATCCACGCACGTGAATGGCAGACACCCGAGGTCGTCACCGGCATCCTCGAATTGATCGCGCTGCATGAACCCGATCATCATTTTTACGACTACCTGCGCGACAACGTCAACATGATCGTGATCCCGTCGTTGAATATCGACGGTTTCCTGCAAACCCAGCGAACCCCAACGCTCAATTACCTGCAAGCCGATCTTGACGACCCGAATTATTCACCGCGAGATGGCCGCATGCGCCGCAAGAACATGCCCAACACCGACGGGGACCTTTTCACCCTCTCCGACCTGCTCAGCGGGGTCGACCTGAACCGCAACAACGCGCCGTACTGGGCGACCAACCTGAGCCGCTCATCAGCAGATTTCCGCTCGCTCGTCCATCACGGTGCAGCGCCAGCCTCCGAGCCCGAAATACAGGCCCTGGACGCCGCGGGTCACCTTGGGCCGATCGACCGCCTGCGCGCCTATACGGACGTGCATTCTTTCTCGATGGTGAGTTACTGGCTGCGCACCAACTATTTTCGCCTCGCGCGCGAAACCGAACGGGTGCAGGGCGTGTTTACCAATCACCACCGCGCGTTCCCCGCCGGCAAGTGGTACGCCTTCCCCAGTTTCAGCGAGGCCCAGTATTTGCAGGGCATTGGCACGACCGACGAGTATTTCACCAACGAATACCACATACCCGCCTGGGGTCTCGAGGTAGAACCGAGCAACGGGCAGAGCTTCCATGCGCCTTTGCCGGGCAGCGGGGCGGACTACGGTGGAACGGGTGAAAACGGCCATGACGGATTCATACTGCCCGAATCAGAAATCCGGCGGGTGCGGGAACAACTGGCCCAGTCGTTTGCAGCGGTGTATTACCGCCAGGCGGGGCCCCCTTCGATCCATGCCGTGCGCATTGTCGATACCGAAACCGGCGCGATGGTATTCGAGGCCGAGTGGGACACCGTCGACAACCAGACCCGCACGCTTTACAGCAACCAGTTACAGGCCTTGCAACTCGATCACAGCTATGACGCATGGGTATCTTTCGACAAGCCCATGCGCTGGCGCGAAAACGGCCAGGTGGTACCCTTCCCCGGTCAGCCTTTGACCACCCTTGACCTCGAGGCCGACATCCTGGTTTTCAGCAACCCCTTGACCACCAACGTGGTATCGGCCGACTGGCTCGACCAGGCCGGCGGCGCGCCGGATGGCTACATGAACTACCGGGACGATGCCTTCAAGATCACTTTCACCCTACCCGCCGACGAGCAGAACCTCAGCGTGGTCAACGCCTTGCGTGATGCCACACTGTCGCTGCAGACCACCGACATGACCAACATGCGCACCGATGCCGACCCGGCCACCGTGCCCAACTGGGAAGAAGGCGTCTGGAAAAGATATGAAAACACCTCGCTTACCGAGGCTGATTCGGGCGGCATCGACGCCACGGTATCATTCCAGGTGACCAATGAAACACTACCGCCGCCATTCCTGCTCGAACCCGGCATCACCTCGGCCTGGTACGACCCCAAGCACGACGGTGAGGGTTTTCTGCTCGAGATGCTGGCCGATAACGCCGCGGTTATGTACTGGTTCACCTACGACGCCAATGGCGAACAGGACTGGTATATTGCCGCCGGCAAAGTACGCGGCAACCGCATCGTGTTCCCCGAACTGCTGCGTGTATCGGGTGGTGAATTCGGACCCGGTTTCGACCCCGCCATGGTCACCGAGGAATCCGTCGGCTCGGCCAGCTTTATCTGGTCTGGTTGCGATGCGGGCGACATGAGTTACCAGATCGGCGCACAACGCGGTCGCATGGAAATTGTCAGGATCAGCCGCCTGATGGGCATCGACTGCGGCCAGCCCATACTGCCGCCGGAAAGACCGGAAGGCCAGTTGAGCGGTTCGTGGTACGACCCGACCCACAACGGCGAGGGCTACAATGTCGAAGTGCTGATCAACGGCCAGGTGATCGTCTACTGGTTCAGCTACGACCCCGAAGGCAAGCGACGCTGGTTTTTCGGCCTCGGTGACATCCGCGAAGGCAAGCTGGTATTCGACGATATCCTGACGTCGAGCGGCGGCATCTTCGGGCCTGATTTCGACCCGGGCCTCGTTGAATATAAACCCTGGGGCACGCTCGAACTGGATCTGGATTGCCAGGGTGGGACCGCGACCTACACCAGCACCGAGGCGGGTTTTGGTTCGGGCACGCTGAACCTCGAACGTCTGACCAACATCGATCAGCTCGCCTGCCCGTAGCAGGCGAAAGTTTACCGCCACGCAAACGGATAAAATCCTTTATAATTGCCGCCGAATGAGAGAATCGAAGGAATCACAATCTGTGAGCGATAGAGAAAGTCATAACGAATGCACCCGCAAATTCATTGACCTCGCCAATGAATTGAAGACCCAGGGCCATGCTCCAAACATTATCAATGCTTCATTGATGGCGGCATCCGGCATCTACGCAACTTATATCACAGCCGGCAATACCGGCGGCCTTCAGCCTTCCGGTGTCGACAAGGTCGTGATGATGTACCGGCGCAACCTGGAACACATCCAGGAACGCAAAAAAGCGGAAAAAGAAGCCCAGGAAGACGCTAGCCAGGAATAACCGCAGAGAAATTAACCGGTTTTTTACGCAAACCTCTTCTCAGCCGCCACTCGTGGAAGGTACAATTGCACCCCGCATTAAAACGGGCCCATAGCTCAGTTGGTTAGAGCACTCGACTCATAATCGATCGGTCCCAGGTTCAAGTCCTGGTGGGCCCACCATTTTTTACCGGTGTTTTCCTGGCACACAAGTCACAGCTAACTCCGGGAACAGCAGTTAAAGCTTTACGCTAAGCCTCTTTCACAGACGCTATCAACTGTTCCACCGCGTCTTGAAAACACGTCAAAAACCGTTCTTCCAGAACCAACCGGTCAGATTCAACCCTGATCATGTCGCTGTATTGGGCCACAAAGTTACGGATCCTTTCCGGGTTCCGGTTGAGGCTTAGCCTGCCGTTGGCGTGAAGCAGGCAGCTTCTGATGTCCTGGCATCCCCTGACGAACATCCAGGATTCCGAGCGCGATAAATCTACGCCAATTTCCTTCAAGACCGGTTTGAAGCGTCCAATGCTACCTTTGGCCTCTAAAAGGTCGGTTGTCGGGGCATGTCGCTTCCAGAGATGGTAAAGCCACTCTTCAAGATGACTTACCATCATCAGGAAAGTGTTGATCCTGAGGTAGGGTTCGAAGGTGTTTATGTAGGCGCTTTTTCTGGCTTCTAATTTAATTCTCTCTTGATCAGAAAGAGACTCGGCCGCTTCCAGTTTTCTATCGATCTTTACAATTTCATTCTGAAAGTTTCTCTTCACTTCATTGTGGAAATCCACGATTAAAGAGAGGTTGTTTTTCTGTGCCCAGATAAAAGCTTCATGGTGAGAAATAGCTTTGTTCATTGGAGATACTGTCCCTTCTATTTGCCCCGTTCCTGACTGGCTCGACGTCATTGTTCTGCTTGAGAGTAAACCTGGCAGAAGCAGGAAGACATCAACACCGCAAATCCTCAAAAAACATCAAGGCACGCTCATCCCCCTTCTCCGCAACCTTCCTCAGCCAATCCATCGCAATGTCATTATTCTCCCTCACACCCATCCCCTTGCGGTACATCAGCGCAAGGCTGTACTGGGCCTCGGTGAAATCTTTCTGCGCGGCCCTGCGGAACCACCTGGCTGCCTCGGCGTAGTCTATTGCGATACCCTTTCCGTTCAAAAACCGTTGGCCAAGTACATACTGGCTTTTGGGCTCGCCGCGCTGCGCCCTTTTAATTTCCCCGGCTATCATTTTGCCCGCCTTGTGGCCCTGGTCCGCAGCGCGTTCAAGCCATTGCTGTGCCTTTGCGTAGTCTTTCCGCTTGCTTTGGTTGTTCAGGTACCAGATGCCGAGTGCGTATTGGGCATCTTTATCACCCTGCCCGGCTTCAAGCTGAACCAGGTTGACCGCCCCGGCGCTATTGACCGGCGTTATGTCGCCTGAGCTGATCATTTCGGCGAGCAGACGCAGCGCAGTTTCCTCACCCTGGTCGGCGGCAAGATGCAACCATTTCATGGCTTTAACCCGGCTCGGATCAGTGCCACGGGCCACGTAATACATTACTGCGACAGTAAGCTGTGCGAGCGAAAAGCCCTGTTCGGCGGCGCGGTGATACCACTCAAAAGCCGCCACATAGTCATGTGGCACGCCTTCCCCATATTCGTAGAAAGAACCGAGCACAAACTGTGCCGATGCGAGGCCCTGGTTGGCTGCGCGCAGCATCCATTTTGCCGCCTGGGCATCGTTTCGCGCGACCCCATCCCCCTCGTAAAACAGATTCCCGAGCGAATACTGGGCTTTCGGATCACCCTCTTTGGCTGCGGCCATTAATTTTAAAAAATTCGACATCGACAGGTTTTGATGTTGGCTGAAAGAACCCGGAGCTTATCGATGAACCCGGAATACCGGCCGTTCATGGCCCGGTGCTGTACTGCTCAGTGGATAGAATCGCTACCTTCCCCGGCGGGGTTAGGATAGCGGTTCTTGAACCTCACGTAATCCGGCCAACCCTTAAATTCCTGGTGGCGCAGAATACCATGCTGATCCATCTCGTAGCCTATAAAACTTCCTCTGAAACCCTTGTAGACGCTCATGAATTCATCCACCTGCTGTTTTGAGCGGAGATCAACACTTTCGGGGCCCGCTTCCCTGCCCAGTTCTTCCAGAAAATCATCCCACTCATAATCGTCCCCGGGATACGTTTTACTAAACTCCGTTGCATTGCCCCGCAAACAATCGAGAGGC
>DATCZY010000220.1:0-4381 GCA_036525655.1 Lysobacterales bacterium
ATCTTTCCTGTCCTGGCGAGCCTTGTTCCAATCATCCACCTGCAAACCGATAAAGATACCGACAACGACAATCATCACTTCAAGTATGACCACGAACCAGTCCTGCTTGCGGATGCTGTCTGCTAAACGCCTGATGATCATGAAAAGCTCCCGGAATGGACAATGACAGAATTTGACCGCATTGCAGATTTAACGAATTGCAATGCTCAACCAACAAGCAATCATTCGTCAAGGGTCAGTCAATTCTCAAGCCAGAAGTTTCGGGGTCAGAGTCAATCACTCCGACAACTACTGACTCTGGCACTTGACTCTGACCCCGTTTCTTCCTGACAAATTTGGTATTTAACAGAACAGGGACTATGCTTATTCGCAACACTGGTAAATAAGAAGCCTGCCCGTGTCATTTTTCAATGAACTGAAACGTCGACATGTTTTTAAAGTAGCGACCGGCTACGTTGTCATGGCATGGCTGGTTATGCAGGTGGCTGATGTCGTCCTGAATAACATTGCGGCCCCGGATTGGGTCTTCCACGTGCTGCTGCTGTTTCTTGCGATCGGTTTTCCCGTTGCGATTTTTCTGGCCTGGGCTTACGACTTGACGCCCGACGGCATCAAGGTGACCGGCGCCAGCGATGGTAGCCCGGTAACAAAAACCAGTATTTCTTTTCTATTCCCCCTATTGGTAGTGGTGCTCGGCCTGGTCGCCGGGGGATGGTGGTATTCGGGAAAGGATGAGCGCTGGGTACACAGCGAAGCGCTGCCGTCGATCGAGGCATTTATCGAAAAGGGTGAACTCGAAGCGGCTTACGCCCTCGCCTTGCGGGTCGAGGCGACGCTACCCAACGATGCCGACATGGCGGAAATCTGGAGTACGTTTTCGTGGATCACGACGATAGATTCCAACCCTGCGGGTGCGACCGTATATCGCCGCCCTTATGAGAATGCTGAAGCCGACTGGCAGGAACTCGGGGTAACGCCGCTACACGACATCCATGTTCCTTTCGGATTGATGCTGCTCAAGTTCGAACTGGACAATCACGTTCCATTGCTCAGGGTCATCGGCGGCGGTCATGATAATATGACCGCTTTGCCGTTCAGGGAGAAACCCAGGGCCGGATTGGCTAATGTCGCCCCGGGCAATTTCAGGCTCTATACGAGCGACTCCATTCCGGAAGGAATGGTCGGCGTGCCGGGATGGGACGCGCTAATCGATGGCGAGCAGTTCGAGTTCCGCGATTTTTTCATGGGCCGTTACGAGGTCACTAACCGGGAGTTTCAGGCTTTCATAGACGCAGGCGGCTACCGGCGAAAAGATCTGTGGGAATACGAATTCGTCGAGGCCGGGCAAAGCCTCACTTTTGAACAGGCGGTGGCGCTTTTCGTGGACAAGACCGGCCGCCCCGGACCCGGCACCTGGGAAGCGGGCAGCTACCCCGAAGGCCAGGGTGATTTCCCGGTGGCCGGTGTGAGCTGGTACGAGGCGATGGCCTATGCCCGTTTTGCCGGTTACGAGCTTCCAAGCATTCATCACTGGCGGCGTGCGCTTGCCATCGGCATGTTGACCTGGCAATTGCCGGCCAGCAACCTCGACGGCGACTGGGTTTCCGCCGTTGGCACATTCAATGGCATCGGCTGGACCGGCACCTACGATATGGCTGGAAATGTCAGCGAGTGGTGTTTCAACGCAACCGTCGACCAAAAACGCGCGATCGTTGGTGGCGCCTGGAATGACGCACCTTACATGGTTGAGGCTAGCATCTCGGATCCGGCCAGAAGGGACCCGCTGGATCGCTCTCAAACCAACGGCTTTCGCCTGGTATCCACCAATGAAGAAGCCAGGACCATGCAGGCAGCCATGAAACCGGTGCTCGATGCCGAGGTTGTTCAGCTCCCTGATCCAGTGTCAGATGCGGTCTTCCAGGCTCGTCTCAGCGATTTCGATTACGATTCTGAGCCCTTGAATGCGGTGATCGAGGAAGTTACCGAGTTTCGTCACTGGACGCGGCAGCGCATCACCATTGACAGCCCGGTCGATGAAGCGCGCATGACCGTGTACCTGTATTTGCCCGAGCGCGAAGCCTCGCGTCACCAGACCGTGCTCTTCTGGCCCGGCTCTTCGACTCAATATTTCGGTTCTGTTGAACAGACCCGCATGCCGCTGGATTTCGTCTTGAGAACCGGCCGGGCCGTTGCCTATCCGATCATGAAGGGGATGTTCGAGCGCCGTGTGAATCCGCCACCCGACTGGACAACACACAAGGGTCGCGACCTCGCAATCGAGGAAGTTCGGGAATTCCGGCGCATGATCGACTACCTCGAAACGCGGCCCGATATCGAATCCGACAACCTTGCCTACTATGGCCTCAGCTGGGGTGGCAGGATGGGTGCGATTTTGTTGGCCGTAGAGCCAAGAATCAAGACCGGTATCCTCAACCAGGCGGGGATCAACGCCGGTGACCACGCGGATATCAACGTCGTGAATTTTTTGCCTCGCGTGCATGCACCCGTGCTGCACTTCAGCGGCCTGTACGACACCGATTTCAGATTTGAATCATCATCAAAGCCATTTTTCGATCGCCTCGGGACCGATGAAAAAGACAAGAAGCATGTCGTGGAGCCGAGCAACCATTTTGTACCGGCCGCGATTATGAAGGGTGAAACACTGGACTGGCTGGATAAATACCTGGGGCCGGTAGACCAGTAAGGCGGTAAAAAGCGAAGACACCCAAGTCGCGTAAACCGTCCAAGCAATCGGTATCGGATATTTCCGTGCTCTTTCGCCAGGCGTTTTGGTTAAGCGGTGGCCCCTAAGCCATCCACGTTGGCGGTGCCGGCTGGACATGCAACGCAAGAATCGCCTTTGCCGCGGTCACTAAACTACGCGATCAAATGATTTTTTTGGCTTTTGGCAATTAAACCACTATGCTTGCTGGTAATAGCGGACACAAAGAAGCCTGACCTTGTCATTCTTTAATGAACTGAATCGCCGAAATGTCTTCAAGGTGGGCATCGCCTACGTGGTGGTTGCCTGGCTGGTAGCGCAGGTGTTGCAATTGATTTTCGAGAGTTTCGGCACACCTGATTGGGTGATGAAAACCGTTCTGGTATTGATGGCATCGGGCTTGCTTTTCGCATTGTTTTTCTCCTGGGCCTTCGAGATGACTCCGGAAGGTCTCAAGCGCGAGTACGAGGTCGATCGTTCTCAATCGATCACACCGCAAACCGGTAAGAAGCTCAATACCCTGATCTTCGTGGTGATGGCACTGGCCGTTGCCTATTTCGCCTACGATAAATTCGTGCTGTCGGCTGACCGGGAAAGCGCGGCGATCGAATCCGCGTTGCAGGAGGCAACTTCCGCGTCCCTGGTCGAACCCGTGGCTTTACAAGACGAAGAAGCGGCAGTGGACAGATCCATCGCCGTTTTGCCTTTCGTCAATATGAGTTCGGATGAGGAGCAGGAATATTTTTCCGATGGCCTTTCCGAGGAGTTGCTGAATCTGCTGGCCAAGATACCCGAACTACGCGTGACTTCACGCTCAAGCGCCTTTGCATTCAAAGGTGAGAAAATCGATATCCCGGAGGTCGCTCGTAAACTGAACGTGGCGCATATCCTCGAAGGCTCGGTCAGGAAAGCCGGAAACCAGGTGCGCGTGACGGCGCAGCTAATTGATGCCCGTTCGGATATCCACCTGTGGTCGGAGACCTATGACCGCACCCTCGACGACATCTTCGCCATCCAGGACGAGATAGCGAGCACGGTCGTTGAACAGTTGAAGGTCACGCTGCTGGGTGCTGCACCGCATGTGCAGGAAACCAATCCTGAGGCCTACGCGTTGTATCTGCAGGCCAGGCATCTTTCTCGCGTGGGCACGAACGAGGCAGATGAGCAGGCCATTGAACTCTACAAGCAGGCCTTGTCGATTGACCCTGACTATGCGGGTGCCTGGGTTGGACTCAGTGTGGTCTACGCCAATCAAGTCTCTGCCGGTGTTGTTCCGGCAGACAAAGGTTATTCGCTGTCCCGGGAGGTGATCCAAAAAGCGCTCGCCATCGATCCGCAGAGTGCCCTAGCCCAAGTGGGTCTGGGTAATATCGCAATAAATTATGAAAACAACCTCGGACAAGCTGCCCTTTATTATGAACGCGCCCTGGCGCTCGACCCCGGTAACTTTTTAATTCTCAACCATGCGTCCACCATGCTGCAATCCCTTGGCCGCATCGACCAGGCGGTTGCCATAAAAGAATACGCGTCCGCGCTAGATCCTGTGAATCCTTCCAATTTTTGGAATTTGGGGCAGTCTTACATCTTTGCCGGCCGTTATGCCGATGCCATTCGCGCTCTGGAAACTTCCCTGCGGTTGAGTCCGGGAAATACCGGGGC
>DATCZY010000221.1:0-2823 GCA_036525655.1 Lysobacterales bacterium
GACCATGCGGTTTATAACAACGTGGATGACCGCAGTATTCAATACGGCGAACTGGTTGCGGTGGCGCGCGAACTGCCTGTGCCAGAAAACCCCGCCCTGAAAACCAGGGATCAGTTCAAGTACATCGGCAAACCCCTGAAACGCCATGACCAGGGTGACATGGTCAAGGGTGTCAGGGTCTTCGGTGCGGACAAGAAAGTTCCCGGTATGAAGTATGCCGCGATCAAGCACGTGCCGGTATTTGGCGGCTCCGTCAAGTCGGTTGACAAGAGCAAGGCGCTGGCGATGCCGGGTGTGGTCGGCGTGGTCGTCATACCGCGTTTTGAACAACCCTATGGGTCGGTGGGCGGTGTTGCGGTGGTAGCGGACAATACCTGGATTGCAGAACAGGCACTCGCGCAACTCAAGATCGAGTTTGAAACGGGTCCGAATGGTGCTTACGACACCGCTGCATACAAGCAGCAACTTGTCAGCAATGTCGAGGCTGCGGCCAAGGTTGAATTTGAGAAAGGATCGCTCGACCAGGCCTTTGCCGATGCGGCCACCCGCGTGAAGGGAACCTACGTCGGCTCACATCTTTCGCATTCGCCGATGGAGCCGATGGCAAGCCTGGTCTGGGTTCAGGATGACAAGTGCGAAATCTGGGCCTCGACCCAGGATCCGGCGGGCATCCAGAGAACCGTTGGCGCCTACCTGGAGCGCAAACCCGAGGATATAACGGTACACAGCATGGCGGCCGGCGGCGCATTCGGGCGTAAGTTCATGTGTGATTATGTGCAGGAGGCCGCGGCCTGTTCGAAGGCGACCGGTTTTCCGGTGCAGCTGACCTGGTCGCGTGAAGAGGATACGCGCACCGGCTACTACCATTCCTGCAGCGCCCAGCATATCGAGGCCTCGCTGGACGCCGAGGGCAGGGTCACCGGCTGGTTGCACCGTGCGGCTTTCCCGGCAATCGGCTCCCTGTTCGATCCGGCGGTAACCCAGCCCAGCGCGAGTGATCTCAAAGACATCGCAAATCATCCCTATGGCATTGAAAACATGCGGGTCGAATCCGGCCTGGCGCCCGCACATACGCGGATTGGCTGGTACCGGGCCGTTTACGCGATTTTTTACGGTTTCGCGATCAATGTCTTCACCGATGAGTTGGCGCACGCGGCCGGTGTGGATACGGTCGGGTTTTTGCGTAACATCTACGCCAACAGCAAGGACCCGGAACAGCAGGAGCAGGTAAAACGCTGCCGGGGCGTGCTGGACAAGGCCGCCGAAATGGCGGGCTGGGGCAAACAACTGCCCGAAGGCCAGGGCCTGGGTATTGCGGTGCATCACAGTTTCGGCAGCTATGTTGCCATGGCGGTCCACGTCGAGGTCAATGGAAAGAAAATCACCGTGCACCGTGTGGATTGCGCAGTTGACTGCGGACTCGTGCTGAACCCGGATATCGCCACGGCGCAAATGGAAGGCGCGGTCATCATGGGTGTGGGTCTCGCATTGAACACGGGGATAGACTTTAAAAATGGCGCCGTGGTCAACTCGAATTTCCACGACTACCCGGTATTGCGTATTGGCGAGGCCCCGGCTGAAATCAATGTCAGCTTCATCGGACAAGACGTGACGCCCACTGGTCTGGGAGAACCGGGTGTGCCGACGCTGGCGCCGGCGCTGGCCAATGCGATATTTGCGGCCAGTGGCAAACGTTACCGCTCACTGCCGATAAAGCCCGTTTAAGATGTAAGTGGGGGCCAGGGCATAGCCGTAAAACGCAAAAAAACCTGGCCCCGAAGCTTAAGCGGCCGGTATGGCGAAATACTGATTGACCCGATCGCATTCGCTGGCAGTTAGTTGCAATCATTCCCGGGCAAGCCCTTTCGTGGAATTCCGTGCGTCATGTCTCGGGTGGTGGTGGAAATTCCCCGGTGGCCTCCATGGCAGACACTTGTTCAAGTTGCCGGGCCATGTCAGTTCTGAGGAAGTCAACGATGGCCTGGAATTCCGGTTCCTCTCTCAGCGACTCGAAGTTTGGGTTTAACTCTGAATTCCACCGCCAATGAAGACGCCAGCCCCTGTCAACCTGGTGGCGAAGTTCTTGCAATGCGGCTTGTTTTTCTCCGAGCAAAGCCAGTGCGTGTGCTTTACCGGAGGCTAGCGAGGTTTCGGTGACTGCGTATGGTTTCTCGTAGGCGGCGATCGCCGCCTGCAACAAAATCTTCGCCTGGTCATCTTGGCCTTCGCGCTGTAACAATTGGGCCGTATCGATCGCCTGTAAGACATTACCGGCGTTCACGAAGGGGCTGCTGTCGAAAAGCTCCGGGTGCGCTTTTCTGATGCTCTCCAAAGCGGCGCCAGCCTGGTCCTGTTCCAGGGCCCATATGAGCAGTGTCCTGATAAATATCGCGTCAGAGCCCCAGCGCTCTTGTATCTCGTCGTCAAAAGCCTGGCGGGCAAGATTTACAGCTCGATCAGGATGGCCCTCAATGACATCGAGCATTGCCTTATTAGCCCAGGTCATTGGGTTGAAATTCTGGTCGTGCTCTATCCATTCAAGCCACTCGCGGGACTTGTCAAAGTCACCAAAACTGACGTATGTCATCACAATCCAGTTAGAGAGATCTGAATCCTCCGGGTCAACGGCCGCTGCTTTGAAAAGCCAGCTTAAACTTTGAACCATGTCCCCGGTATTCATATAGATTTCTGACGCTGGTCCATACCCGCTCACGCTTGATGGGTCTATTTGACGAATCCTGGCAAATATTTCCAGTGCCTGATCAGTCTCCCAGCGCGCCAACCTGATGCGGCCCAGCGAGCGCAGGACATCTATCGAAACCG
>DATCZY010000222.1:0-9074 GCA_036525655.1 Lysobacterales bacterium
CCAGAAAAATTGGCCGCAACGGTGCCACGGATGGGCCGCAGCATGAAGTAGCCAGCCAAAAGGAAAAAGAAATAACTGAAAGCCAGCAGGAAACGCGTCCATTCACCCTTTTGAACATTAATCAGATTCAAAAGGAACCAATCCTTGCAGCCGGGTTAACCAGGGGTGTGCGCGTTAGCGTCAAATCAATGTTCCTTGTTTTTAATTAACGGGAGCCTGGCTCAATCTTCTGACGAGCGGGGATTTTCTGACAAGCCCGAACCGTCTAAGGGTCCAGGCTCAAGAGTGGGTTCTTGTTGAACCCGAAAGTCACTTTTGACATGGATGTCTCTTTGTGGGAACGGAATCTGGATACCGTTTTCAGTCAGCAGGGTTTCCAGTTCCCACAGGAAATTCGCCTTGGTCCGCCCGGGCCGGCGCACCCCTTGCCGGCTGACCCAAAACAAAACGGTAAACTCCAGTGCGTTATCACCAAAATTGGAAAGCCTGACCTGGGGCTCCCTGCCGGGCATATTCGTCAATGCGCAATCGATCTTCTTGATGGCCTCATTTGCTACCCTTTCGACCAGTTCTTTGTCCGTCCCATAAGCCACACCAAATGACACGCGCAAGCGCCCATATGATTCCCGCAGGGTCCAGTTGGTTAGCTGGGTTGTGACCAGCACCGAGTTGGGCACAACCAGGTCCACGCTGTCATTGGTGGTTATCACGGTCGCACGGGTGTTGATTTCCTTGACCACGCCGCGTAATCCACTGTCCAGTTCGACAAAATCCCCGACCCTCAGCGTGCCCTCGAAAAGCAGGATGAGCCCTGAGACAAAATTACTGACAATCGCCTGCAAACCAAAACCGATACCGACCGACAAGGCGCCGGCGATCAGGGCAAAGCTGGTGAAGTCGATACCTATGGAGCCCAGTGCGGCAAAACTGCCCGCCAAGACGATAATGTAGTGCAGTATTCTGCCAAGGGCATAGAAAGCCGGGCTTTGAGCGGTTTGTCGTCTCCTGATGCCGCGGGCCAGGAGGTAGCGTATAAACCACGAAATACCGAGCGCCACGCCCAGGATAAACAACATCTTAATGATGCCGACGGGGGTTACCGGCGTGTCGCCAATGTCAAACAAATGAAAATCAGACAGTTCGTATACACGATCCCAGGCATTGCCAAGTGCGAGACTTAAACGTGCACCTGTTTTGCTTAAACCGCTCTGCGCAGAGATGAATTCCGAATTGAGGATTTCCTGAACATATAACAAATCATCGCTGGTGCTCCTGATCTGATCCACAAAGGCCAGCGTCTCACGTGCGACCGATTGCGCGATCTCGAAGTTCTTAACCGTGTTCAGGCTTGTGTCAGACGAAGGGGCGATCAGGGTCGATTGACTGGTTGACGACCACAGATCCACTTGTTTAAGCGCCTCTTCCGTTATCCGGCGGGTCTGTGTTGTCGCGGCCTGGACATCGAAATGGGGCTTCAATAAATTGGCCCGGAATTGATACCAGTTCGATTTGGTCTCGACCAGAAGCAGCTGAAGCTGGGCCAACTCCGCCTCCGCAGAGGCCCGCGTTAACTGTTGCTGCCTGAGCAGTTCAAGGCTAAGGTTGACGTTTTCAGCAGAAAGCACATTCAATAACTGCGGTTGCAGGGCGGCGACCTTTTTTGTCATTTCGGTAACCTTTGCGCTGGCTTCGTCCTTTGCCTTTTGCAAGTCCGCCAAAGATTTATCAGTCGCAACCAAATGACTCCGCGCAAAAGCCTGCTGCTCACTTAACAACTGACTTTGCGTCTCGATTTGTTTTAGGGCTTTACGTGAGTTCTCGGTGCTCAAACGAGCCAGTTCATATTCGACCCTCGCCGATACCCGGTTGATTCCGGAAAGAATTCTGGAAGGTGATTCGGGATCGGTGGCGGCATACTCACGCAGCATTTTGTCCCTGCGATCCTGGAGCAGCTTGTATTTTCTTTCCGACTGTTCAATCTGCAACTCAACCTGGGTCGCGGTGGTTGCCAGTTCGCGCCATTGGGAACGCAAAGCCAGCAGTTCATCGAGGAAATAGGTTTCTTTAGACAGGGGCGGATCAAAGCGCGGACCGGCTGACGTTTGACTGGCCAGGGCGAGCAATTCAAACTGACTCCTGATGTAAGCCAGCCCGTTTTGAGCATTAATCAGATCAACGCCCTCAAGACCCTGGGCCCGTTGCTCCATCGCATCAAGCAACTGGGTCACCCGTTGATTGTTAACCTCCGTTGAAGAATCTTCAAGCTGCGACCACCAGTCCGCAGGCAACGCAGTCAGGTCGGGCACCTTCCAGGTGTCGACAGCAGGCTCGGGCGTCCTCAAGTCAGGGAGTAACTGGGCTGCAACCGGGAAGGCGGTCAGGTTGGTCGCCAGCAAACACCACACCATGAATAACAGCAGGTGGCGTCGCCATTTTATAATGCTTATCTTGTTCATTTTGAGCAACTATACCTGATTTGAGCCGGTCATAAACGGGCCGCTTTATCAGGGAATGAAAATTCAGGCACGAAAGGCGCCAAACAGGGCATTTTGGGTATCTGAAAGCGCCACAAACAGTTATGATTCAGGTTCTCCACCGGGACATTTTTGATGCAATATGACTTCATCATCATAGGCGCGGGCTCAGCAGGTTGCGTGCTGGCTAACCGCCTGAGTGAAAACCCCTCCAGGCGCGTTTTGTTGCTTGAGGCAGGTGGCCCGGACCACAACCCATTTATTCACATACCCGCCGGATTGGCGAACCTGACCAGCAACAAAAATATAAACTGGGCTTATACAACCGAACCCCAGGCCGGTTTGAATCAACGCAAGATGTATTGGCCACGGGGGAAGGTTCTTGGCGGGTCCAGCTCGATCAACGCCATGATTTATATTCGTGGTCAGGCCGAAGATTATGACCGCTGGTCCGCCTTGGGCAATCCGGGTTGGGATTTCGAAAGCGTTTTGCCTTTTTTTCTTAAATCGGAAGATCAGCAACGGGGTTCGTCTCCATTCCACGCGACCGGTGGTCCCCTCGCCGTCCAGGACCTTCGCTATACCAACCCCTTGAGCCAGGTGTTTTTAGAGGCTGCCGGGCTAGTGGGTTATCCGCTAAACGATGATTTCAACGCTCAGCAGCAGGCCGGCTTTGGAATCTACCAGGTCACCCAGCGCAATGGTCAGCGTTGCAGTTCGGCGGTGGCATTTCTAAGGCCCGCGCTCAAACGCCCCAACCTGAAAGTCATCACAAAGGCGCTCGCGCAGAAACTCCTGTTTGAAGGCAGCCGTGCAAGCGCTGTCGAGGTTTCGCACCAGGGCCGGACAGAAAGGTTTGACGGCGGCGAGGTCATCCTTTGTGGCGGTGCGATCAATTCGCCTCAGCTGTTGATGTTGTCGGGCATTGGACCTGCTGACCACTTACGGGCCACCGGTATCGAGGTCATACATGACCTGCCGGGTGTCGGTCAGAACCTTCAGGACCACCTTGACATTTGCACACTTATTTCAAGTTCCAGCCACGCCACATATGACAAGACCAGCCGCCTGTTGGCCGGTCTCAGATATGTTTTTGGCAAACGGGGCCCGGCTACCTCGAACCTGGCTGAAGGCGGGGGCTTTGCCGGCAGCAGACTGGCTGACGATGGCAGACCCGATATACAGTTCCATTTTGTGCCGGCCATGCTGGATGATCACGGACGGCGCATTCTGCCCGGTCGTGGCATGACCATTCATGCCTGTCCATTGCGGCCGTTCAGCAGGGGTGAGATACGGCTTAAGTCCGCTAATCCCGGCGAGGCACCCGCGATGCAGCCGAATTATCTCCAGGACCCGCGCGATCTTGAGTTGATGCTCGAAGGCGCACGCATGGCTAAAGAAATTTTCATGCAACCGGTTTTTGACTCAATCCGCGACGGCTTCATTTTCCCCGAAGCGTCCGTGCAGTCCAGAGATGAAAGGATCGACTTCATACGGCGTAAAGCGGAAACGGTTTATCACCCGGTGGGTACTTGTAAAATGGGCAGTGATGCGATGGCGGTCGTGGACTCAGAACTCAAGGTACATGGATTGGAAAATCTTCGCATAGCAGACGCATCCATCATGCCGGATCTCGTCTCGGGCAACACCAATGCGCCCGCGATCATGATAGGCGAAAAGTGTGCGGATTCGGTGTTGAACAACGCCTAGGCTTCGCCACCGGTTACCATTGGCAGCGGCACATGGATGACAGAGCAGATGACACGCAATAGCTCCATTTCTGTCACGGCAATTTTTTTATCTGCCATCACGGTGGCTATCAGTGCTTTGACCAGCTTTTCCTTGTCTGCCGGCTTGAGTTGATCAAGCGCCGGCAGAGCTTCGTCCATCACCCCGATCCAGTCGTCGATGACAGGCATCGGCACACTTGTAGTAACGCCGAGTAACGCGCTGCCCGCCCGATATGCTCTTTCAATATTTTCCGCGCTGTCTTGGCCACGGATGGCCAGCACGGCAATCACGTCCAATGCCTTGTCGATCGCTCCTGCCAGTGTTGCCTTTCCAGACAGCTTGACCTTTTGCGGGTTGATGGACTCCCAAAGATGTTGCGCGATAATCTTTGCCATCAGGTACTCAAAGACATCGGTTTGTCCATCAGCTTTATTCAACGACTTGACCGTGGCCAGCACCTTGCCGATGTAGTCCGGCGGCCTGCGTTTGAGTTCAGGGATCGCGATCTCGAGCAGGGGCAGGCGCTGCTCCGCCCCCAATACCGGGGACGCGCCCAACAATGCACGCACGCGGGCCTCACTTTCACTCCCCATGTTTTGCGCTACAAACAATAGTTGTTGTTCGCGAATCTCATCATCCGGGTCCAGCAGACAATAAAAAAGCACTTCAGTCGCCCACTGGTTGGAATGTGCCGCCTGGTTGATTTGTTCGGGAATCGAAGCCGCCAGCGCTGCTGCCATCAAAATTCTCGAAAAATCGGGGTTGCCGATTTGCTCGACCAGGTTGTCGGCATTGAACATGCCCCCGGCCGATGGTTTGGCTTTTTGCTCCTCCCTGGCCGCCCGTTCAGCCTCGGCCTGCCCGTGTCGCTGAATGCTCCTGGATAACTCGATCAGGTCTTCGGACCTGAATGACTTGTCAATACGCTGAATTCGCTGGGTCAACGGCGGGTGGGTAGAGAACATGCTCACTTTTTCACCATTGCCAAACAGCATATGGCTGACTTCCTCTGTTTCGACATTCAGATACGAAGCATCGCTGTAGACGGCGATTTTTTTTAATGCACCCGCGATGCCATCCGGATCACGGGTGAACTGTACGGCCGATGCATCCGCAAGGTATTCACGTTGACGGGAAACCGCTGATTTTATCCAGCGGCCGAAAAACAAGCCGATGTACCCCACCACCATGACTGCAACAGCCACCAACACAATTGCGCCGCCACCGTTGTTTTTTGAACGGCCCATGTAATAGGAACCATGCAGTACCCGGCGACCGATCAATGACAACATCAGGATGCCGAACAAAGCGCCCATCAGGCGTATGTTGAGTCGCATGTCACCATTGAAAATATGACTGAATTCGTGCGCGATCACGCCCTGTAGTTCAGCTCGGCTAAGCTTTTCCAGGGCGCCGCGGGTGACTGCGACCGCAGCGTCTGCGGGTGTAAAGCCCGCCGCAAAGGCATTGATCCCGGATTCCTGTTCCAGCACGTAGATCTCAGGCACGGGGATACCCGATGCCAGTGCAATTTCTTCAACCACGTTGTACAGGCGCCTGCGCAACGGGTCACGCGCATCCGCTTCAACCAGGACGCCACCAAGGTCACGTGCTACTTTTCCGCCGCCCGACCGCAACGCGACGGTCTTGAACAGGCTGGCCAAGGCAATGACACCGGCGGTTGCCAAAGCACCGCCTAAAAGCACCTTGCTATTGGCTTGCAGCGACTGAATGGAAAATAGCGATTGAACAGAGAATAGTGGTTGCTGTTGCTCCATATTCATGGCGCCGAAGGCCACCAAAATGGCCAAATCAATCACGATTATGATGATGGCTACGGCGAGAATAAACAGGAAGACCAACAAACGGCTCTGGCGTCGCGCCTTTTCCTGATATTCAAAAAAATTCACCTACATTCCCCGCCAGGCAAATGGTTGCCCGGAACGGGCAACCATTGCTGAATATGACAAATTAAAATGAAACCTGTGGTACTTCGCGTTTGGCTTCATCCTCGATTTCCAGCAGCTCTGCATGTTGAAAATTGAACCAGCCGGCGAAAAAGTTGTTCGGAAATGACTCGCGCATGGTGTTGTACTGCATCACCGAATCGTTATACGCCTGGCGCGCAAAAGCGACCTTGTTTTCCGTGGTGGTCAATTCTTCCGAAAGCTGCATCATGTTTTGGTTGGCCTTCAAATCCGGGTAGGATTCTGAAAGGGCAAACAACCTGCCAAGAGCCCCGGACAGACCCTGTTCAGCCTCTGCCAACTGTTTCATGGCAGCGGGGTCGGAAGGATCTTTTGTAGCGGCTTTAAGACCGGCTACGGCCGTGTTACGCGCGGTTATGACTGCTTCGAGGGTTTCACGCTCATGCTTCATGTACCCCTTGGCCGTTTCCACCAGGTTGGGTATCAGGTCATGACGACGTGTGAGCTGCACATCAATTTGCGCGAAAGCGTTCTTGAAGCGATTCCTGCCCGCAACCAGCCGGTTGTAGATCGATATCGCAAATAAGATTGCACCAACAATTAGAGCAAGTACTATCCAACCCATTATAAATCTCCTCAAATACAGCCCGTTTGAACTGTGATTCTAACAATACCACGGCACATACGAGTGTGCCTCAAGTCACCTGCTTACTCGTTCAGCTTTGCCCAGGAATCACGCAACGAAACCGTCCTGTTCAGAATCGGGCGCGCCGGATCATTGCTGTCCTGATCAATGGTGAAATAACCCACCCGTTCAAACTGAAAGAAGTCCCCAGGAGCGGCCTCCGCCACGGCAGGTTCAACAACAGCATCGGAAACGATATCCAGTGAATGGGGGTTGAGGAACTCAAGATAGTCCTTATCCTTGTCAGCCAACGGGTTGGCGACACTGAACAGACGGTCATAGAGCCGGACCTCTGCGTTGACCCCATGCTGCACAGAAACCCAGTGAATGGTGCCCTTGACCTTTCGCGATGCCCCCGGCAAGCCACTGCGGCTATCGGGATCGTACTCACAATGAATTTCGGTGATATTGCCCGCGGAATCCTTGATGACCCCGGTGCACTTGATAATAAAGGCGTTACGCAAGCGAACTTCACCATCAGGACGCAAGCGGAAAAACTTTTTCGGCGGGTCTTCCATGAAATCATCGCGCTCGATCCAGATTTCCCGGCCCATTGGAACCAACCGGGTGCCCATTTCCGGGTTCTGCGGATGCGATGGCGCTTCAATCCACTCGGTTTCACCTTCCGGGTAGTTGGTCAAAACCACCTTGACCGGATCAAGCACGGCCATGACGCGTGGTGCTTTTTCGTTCATGTCATTACGCACGGCGTTCTCAAGCACGCCCATCGGAATGATGCTTTCAGCTTTTGACACGCCCGCCTCTTTCCAGAACGTACGTATGGATTGCGCCGTATAGCCACGGCGACGCAGACCCGCGATGGTTGGCATACGCGGGTCATCCCAACCCGAAACATGACCCTCTTCCACCAACTGCCTGAGCTTACGCTTGCTCATGACGGTGAAATCCAGGTTGCCACGGGCGAATTCTATTTGCTGCGGATGGCAGGGGGCGGGGATATTATCGAGAAACCAGTCATACAGGGGCCGATGTTCCTCGAACTCCAGTGTACATATCGAATGGGTAATACCTTCAATGGCGTCGGAAATACCGTGTGCCCAGTCGTACATGGGATAGATATTCCACGTGTTTCCGGTGCGGTGGTGCGCGACCTTGCGAATGCGGTAAATGGCCGGATCACGCAGGTGCATATTGCCTGACGTCATGTCGATGCGGGCACGCAAGACATGCTCACCATCTTCAAATTCACCGTTTTTCATACGCTCGAACAGATCGAGGTTTTCCTCGACGGATCGATCGCGATAGGGGCTTTCCGTACCTTCGACCGTGAATGAGCCACGACTGGAGCGCACCGTACCGGCATCCTGACTGTCGACGTAGGCCTTGCCTGCCTTGATGAGGTAGATAGCATAGTCGTAGAGTTGCCCGAAATAATCAGAAGCATGACGTAACTCGTTCCATTCAAAACCCAGCCAACGAACATCGCTCATGATGGCCTGGGCGAAGTCCTCGCTCTCTTTCAAAGGATTGGTGTCATCAAAACGCAGGTTGGTCCTGCCGCCAAATTCGGCAGCCAATCCGAAATTCAGGCAAATGGACTTGGCATGGCCAATATGCAGATGACCATTGGGCTCGGGCGGAAAGCGCGTAACGATTTTATCGTGCTTGCCGGACTCGAGGTCACGTATCACTATGTTGCGTATAAAATTGCTCGCGGGAGGATTCTGTTCGTTATTCAATGGAATAGCCTTTTAACTGATTGCAGATTAACCGGACAGTGGATTCTAGCGCATAACGGATATCAGCCACTATAGTTGGCGGTTTATTTGTAAAACAATTGGCTTGAGGATGGAGGGTAGCGTTTGTTTGATGACGAAGCGTGCAGGTTGGACACAAGCCGCTGTTGTATCAGAATCCATTGCCATTTGGCCATCCACATCACCCAGGCGGCCACGCTGGTACACCGCACATCCGATACGCAGTGCTAATCTGCGAGGCACCTCTCCTCGGCAACTGCTCTAGCGTCGCCTAAAGGCGCCTACTCTCCATTAGGGGCTCCTACTCTTGGTGGGGTGCTCTCGGCTCGGGCTTCCTGCTTCGCTCTACCGAGTCCATCCGTGGACTCATACCTCCTGCATGGCCCAGGCCACCCTCTCGAGCGGTTCCCGCTGTCACCTTGTCCCTGCAGTCGTGCGCGTGGCTATGATTGGCGTTCGGTCAAACGAAACCTCATCAGACTGAAACCATTGATGTGTCAGTAACCGCTCAGCCAGTGGGGTGCGGTACCTTATTTCC
>DATCZY010000223.1:0-5298 GCA_036525655.1 Lysobacterales bacterium
AGCAAGTGGCTCCAGGCGCAACTGGGTGGCAGACCTGAGATAATCTCCCCGGAGATGCTCGGCAACCTGTCTAAACCACGTGTCAAAACCCAACGGGAAACCTACCGTAAAGAGTGGCGGGATATGCTCAGCGAAGCCCATTACGGCCTGGGTTGGCGCATCTATCAACTGGGCGAAGAACAACTGGTCTATCACGGCGGCTGGGTATCCGGATTCCGCGCTGACGTCGCTTTTTCATTGCAGCACGATATCGGCATCGTCGTATTGCTCAACGCCGAAAGTAGCGGGATCAATGAATTGACCACGCGCTTCTGGCAAATGGCGCTGGCCCCCTGACGCAAAACTTTGTGTTTTGGAGTTGTATAAGCTTCCTTCTGACTGTTTGCTGGTTTATTCTTTTGTTTTACCAATCCTAGTGAATATTCAAAATGCCTGCGTTGAAATTGATCTTTATCCTGATATTAATTGTGTGTCTGCAATCCTGTAAGCAGCCCGTTCATTGGAACGCCAGCGATGTCGCTGGTGCGATGCCGGATCTCGAGTTCGTACTGACCGGACCGGATGGTGAACGCGTCGATGCCCAAGCCTTGCGCGGCAAACCATTACTCCTGTTCTTCGGCTTCACGAATTGCTCGCATGTTTGCCCCACGACACTGACCCGTCTGTCGGTACTGATGAAACAACTGGGGCCTGATGCGGAGGATATCCGGGTGGTGTTGGTTACGGTGGATCCGGACCGCGATACGCCCGAGGTCATGAAACGCTACACAGCCTCCTTCGGTCCGTGGTTGCTCGGGCTCACGGGCCCGGAGGAAGACCTGACCCGACTCAGAGAGTCCTACGGTGTCTACGCAGCCATGGAATCATCGGACGAAAAAGGCACTTACAATGTCATGCACAGTTCGGTGGTTTTTGGATTTGATGCCAATGGACGTGTCCGCATATTGATTTCAGACCTCGAAGATGGTGATGGCCTCGTGTCTGATCTCAAGCAGTTAATTGATCTATAAGCGACAGGAGTTGTCATGCCTTCATTCGATGTAGTTTCCGAAGTGGACCACCATGAATTGCACAATGGTGTTGACCAGGCCAATCGCGAAGTGAGCACACGCTTCGATTTCAAAGGAACCGGTTCAAACTTCGAACTGGCCGGACTGGTCATCACCATGAATAGCGAATCGGAGTTTCAGTTGCAGCAGATGTACGACATCCTCTGCAACAAGCTGGTCAAACGCGGCATCGATATCGCCTGCCTGCAAAAAGACGAACCCGTCGTTCATGCCAGGTCCGCAACCCAGACCGTGAACGTCAAAGAGGGCATTGAAACGTCACTCGCGAAGGATATGATCAAGCTGATCAAGCAAAGCAAGGCCAAGGTACAGGCGGCCATCCAGGGTGACCAGTTAAGGATTACCGGCAAGAAAAGGGATGATTTACAGGAAGTCATCTCCCTGCTCAAAGGCGCCGACCTGACAACACCCCTGCAATACAAGAATTTCAGGGATTAATCTCCGACGGGTTTTACTCAAGCATTTAAAGGTATCGGGGCAAGGTATTCAGCGGTGACCCGACCGGCCCAGACATGGCAGGCGCCGCACTCACCATGCATTCGGTGATCTTGGCCCGTGTGTTGTATTCCTGACAGGCCGATATTGCCTGGGTCACAAGGATGGCAATACACGAAAATCACCCGCTTGCCGTCAGCAAAAGCCAAACAGAAAAAAGTGTGAATACACCGGTTTCAAACGAGCTGCACCCCCTCTGTGCAGACTCTGTTCCAGGCAACAATAACCACCTTTAGCTAAGGCATAAAATTGATGGTTAAGGTAAAATTACCTGTTGCCCTTTGGCATAGAAAAAAAGGAAATATTGATATGAAATCGACATTGTCGCTGGCGCTAAGCGCAGCGCTAGTAGTTACCATGGCCGGCTGCTCCAAAACCGATAACAACGCGGTTTCCGAATCAGCCCCTGCAACTCCAACCGAAGCCGTCATGACAACAAATCCCGCACAAAGCAATCCATTTTTCGAAGTTAGTCCCCTGTATATGCATTATCCGCAATTCGATAAAATTGAAACCGCGCATTATGTACCCGCCTTCGAGCTTGGAATGAAAGAACATCTGGCAGAAATTGAGGCCATTGCGAACCAGGCTGAAGCACCCACGCTGGACAACACGCTGATCCCGATGGAGCGCTCGGGCCAGCTTCTCAGCCGGGTTGAAACGGTATTTTTCAGCATGACAGGGGCCAACACCAATGACGATCTGGAAAAAATCCGCAGTGACATGGCCCCGGTTTTGTCTGCGCACTACGACCAGATCCGGCTCAACAGCAAACTGTTTGAGCGTATTCAGGCCCTCTACGATCAACGCGATGCGCTCGAACTGGATCCGGAGTCCTACCGTCTGATCGAAGAGAGCTACAAGGATTTCGTGCGGGCGGGCGCCAGGCTTTCCGACGCAGACAAGGAAAAACTCAAGGCAATGAATGCCGAGTTGGCCAGCCTGCAGACCAAATTCAGCCAAAACGTACTTAACGAAGTCAATGCCTCAGCAGTGGTCGTGGACAGTCGCGAGGAGCTGGCAGGTATGCCTGATGCCAGTATTGAAGCGGCGGCAGAAGCTGCAAAAGAAAAGGACATGGAAGGCAAGTACCTGATCGCCCTGCTCAACACCAGTCAGCAACCGCCTTTGACGGACCTGGAGGACCGTGCACTGCGTGAACGCATCATGGAAGCTTCACTCGCCCGTGGCAGCCGCGGTGGGGATTATGATAACCGTGAAGCGCTGACACGCATTGTCAAATTGCGCGCCGAACGCGCCCAGCTGATGGGTTACCCTAACCATGCTGCCTACAGCCTCGAAAACCAGACCGCTCGAACGACTGAAGCCGTCAACGAGAGACTTGCGAGCCTCGCGCCGCCCGCTGTTGCCAATGCAAAACGTGAAGCTGCCGATATGCAGTCAATCATCGATGCCGAGGGCGGCGACTTCGAACTGGCCTCCTGGGACTGGAATTACTACGCTGAAAAGGTGCGTATGGAACGTTACGATTTTGACGAATCGCAATTGCGTCCGTACTTCGAGATGAACAACGTACTGGAAAATGGCGTGTTCTATGCCGCCGGGCAGGTATACGGCATCACCTTCAAAGAGCGCCACGACCTGCCTGTCTACCAGGAAGATGTGCGTGTCTTCGAAGTCTTTAACGCCGATGGCAGCACCCTGGCCCTGTTCCTGCTGGACCCCTACGCCCGCCCCTCCAAACGTGGTGGTGCCTGGATGAATTCCTACGTGGACCAGTCCAACCTGATGGGATACAAACCGGTTGTTGCCAACCATTTGAACATTACCAAGCCGGTATCTGCCGATGAACCCACATTGCTGACCTTTGACGAGGTTACAACAATGTTCCACGAGTTCGGCCATGCCCTGCACGGTATGTTCTCAAATGTGAATTACCCGCAGTTTTCCGGTACTTCTGTGCCACGCGACTTTGTGGAATTTCCATCACAGGTCAATGAAATGTGGTCGATCTGGCCCGAGGTTCTGCAAAACTATGCCGTGCATTACCAGACCGGCGAACCCATGCCTCAGACCTTGCTGGATAAAGTTCTGGAAACCCAAAAATTCAATCAGGGTTACATCACGACAGAATATCTCGCGGCATCCCTGCTCGACCAGAGCTTGCATCAACTAAAGCCCGAAGAAGTGCCGACAGCTGACACCTTGCTTGATTTCGAGGCCAAGGTGCTCGAGGATGCGGGTGTGGCGCTCGACACCGTGCCGCCGCGTTACCGCAGCACCTACTTCTCGCACATCGTCGGTGGTTATTCCGCCGGTTACTATGCCTACATCTGGGCCGAAGTGCTGGATGCGGATACGGTTGAATGGTTCAAGAAAAACGGTGGTATGAATCGCGAGAACGGCGACCGTTTACGCCGGATGCTGCTGTCCCGTGGCGGCTCCGAGGATGCAATGACACTCTACAGGGACTTCAGCGGTGCTGAGCCGGATATTCAGCCCCTGCTTGAGCGGCGCGGATTGAACTGAGTCAGGCACTCATAGCCCGCCGCCAATTCGGCCGGAGTTCGTTAATGGAAAAGCCCCGGTCTTATGGCCGGGGCATTTTTATTGGGTGAGCAGTCTGCGACAACGTGGCATATCAGCCAACGGCAACACAGAACCGCCGTCACCAGGACCAAATTACGGATACAAAAAAACCCGCTCAGGCTTGAAGCCTGACCGGGTTTTTCCGGATCTTAGGAACCTTACAGAGGGTTTACGTTCTCTGCCTGGGGTCCTTTGAGGCCTTCACCGACGGTGAATTCAACCTGCTGGCCTTCCTTCAGAGTCTTACGGCCGTCGCCGATGATCTGACGGAAGTGAACGAAAACATCGCGTTCGCCTTCACGGGATATAAATCCAAAACCTTTTTCGTCGTTGAACCATTTAACGGTTCCGGTAACCTTATCTGACATTATAATTAACTCACTATATATAGTTGAAAAACCACCTTACGGTAGTGACTGTGCTGGAGAAGAACGGGACCGGGGTAGATCTGGAAGGAAGTAGTACGACCTGTTCAGACTAAACACTCAATCACTCGCCGCAACATGCAGCGGGCACATTTTACATTCTTCCGTAGGTATATGCCATAAAAACAGACAAATGCGTGCATTCTGTCTATTCATTCCAACATCACTGTTTGAAAAATCACCGTACCGTCTGACCAGGTGTAAGGCTTGCGTATTGAATTTTCCGGTCTCATCGGCGCACCGCCGGGCAAACGGTAGTCGACTTCAACGATCCTGACCGGAACGGGCCGGCCGGCAGGGAGTGTTAGCACGATCTCCGCACCCTCTTCCGGCAACCCGTACCAGTGCCATCGCCACCAGTTTTCCGAGCTTGGCAATTGCAGACCGCCATGGCCGTTCTCTGCAGTTTCGGGCACATTCAGCGGAAAGCCATTCACGGTCGCTGTCAAAATTCCGGCGTCCGCTGCGAATAGCAGATTGATATATTCACCCCTACCGGCGCTCTGCAGGTGCATACGGATTTCACGCATCCCTTCATTCGTTTGGTCACCTTCAATTTTCAAAGTGGCCGCCTTGAATTGCGGTAGGGCGCTGTCCTTGATGCGTACTTCCCGGTCATAGCCGGGCATGATCCGGCTCATATTTGCGGCACCGGCGGAATCACCCATGAACTTGCCGATCCACGTGCCGACCCTTGCATCGGGACTGACCCAGAAGCCCTGCTGCTGATCTACATCGATGGCGTAGAAGAGTTCCTC
>DATCZY010000224.1:0-3063 GCA_036525655.1 Lysobacterales bacterium
ATGTGGGCGGCGCTTGCCGGCGATGAACCCATGGATAAAGTCGGTGAACGTATCCTGGTGGCAACCCGCCAGTATGCCCGCCGGCAATTAACATGGCTGCGCGGTGAACCGGAAATGAATTATTTTGAGTTTGCTGCGGGCAACCTGGTCGGGCGGGTCATGCGGCGACTGGACGAATGGCTGGATTTGACCCTGATCAAAAAATAAGCCTGTGATTGTGCTAGAATTTCATTATTATCGTAACGGCCGTTTGTACTTAATTACAGAAGCCATGGCGTACAGAAACGGAAATTACGCCGGCGGCACAAGAAAAAAGGAGTTAAAAAATGAACAGAGGGCAATCTTTGCAGGATCCATTCTTGAATGCACTACGCAAAGAGCGAGTCCCGGTATCTATTTACCTGGTCAACGGAATCAAGTTGCAGGGCCAGATAGAATCCTTTGACCAGTTTGTTGTATTACTCAAGAATGCCGTGAGCCAGATGGTCTACAAGCATGCCATTTCCACCGTCGTGCCGGCACGCAATGTGCGCATGCCAGGAAATGAGGAGCAGGATGAATCCGAACCCGGTAATAATTAATGGCGGTCGTTTGTGAATAGGTGGTTAGTTGTTCGAACGGCCTGATAGCGGTGAGCGGGCCGTTCTGGTCCATATCAATTTCCCCGAGGGTGCCGACGAGGAAGACCTGCATGAATTCACCGAACTGGTGAATTCAGCCGGAGCCGTGCGCGTTGCCACGATTACCGGCACGCGACGTAAACCCGAACCCCGTTTATTCGTCGGCCAGGGCAAGGCCGAGGAAATTCTGGCCGCGGTGCGCCGGCATGACGCCGATGTGGTGATATTCAATCACTCGCTGAGCCCCAGCCAGGAACGTAACCTGGAGCGGTTGCTGTCCTGCCGGGTGCTGGCACGGACCGGGCTTATCCTGGACATATTTGCGCAGCGCGCCCGTTCCTTCGAAGGCAAGCTGCAGGTCGAGCTGGCACAGCTCAAGCACCTGTCCACACGTCTGGTGCGTGGCTGGACCCACCTGGAACGGCAGAAGGGCGGTATCGGTCTGCGTGGGCCGGGCGAAACCCAGCTGGAATCCGATCGCCGCATGCTCAATGCGCGTATCAAGGTCATCAATCACCGGCTGGAGAAGGTCGAGCGCCAGCGCGACCAGGGCCGCCGTTCGCGGCGCCGTGCCGCGGTCCCGACCGTATCGCTGGTGGGTTATACCAATGCCGGCAAGTCAACACTCTTCAATGCACTGAGCGGTGCCAGTGCCTATGCGGCAGACAAGCTGTTTGCGACGCTGGATCCGACCCTGCGCCGCGTCGACATACAGGGTGTTGGCCCGCTGGTGCTGGCCGACACGGTCGGCTTTATCCGTCATCTGCCGCATGATCTCGTGGCCGCTTTCCGTGCCACGCTGGAGGAAACCCGCAAGGCGGACCTGTTGTTGCACGTCATTGATTCCTGTGATGAAGACAGGCATGCGCGTATCGACCAGGTCAACGCGGTACTGGAAGAGATCGGTGCCGGGCAGGTGCCGCAGATTCGTGTATTCAACAAGATTGATCTGGGCGATGACGAACCCCGGATCGAGTTCGATGCGGATGGCCATGTCAGCCAGGTCTGGGTGTCTGCCGTTACCGGCGCCGGGCTGGACTTGCTGGCCGAGGCATTGACCGAGCACTTCCAGGGCAGCCAGGTACGCGGCTGGTTGCAATTACCGCCTGCGGCCGGCGGCACCCGCTCGGCCCTGTACAATATTGGCCGGGTGCTGTCTGAAAGGGTGGATGAAGATGGCAGCTGGTGGCTGGAAATCTGCATGGCACAGCGGAATATCGACAAGCTGATACGCGAATCCAGTGGTAAATGTACCTTTCATCCTGCCAAAAGCGCCGATTTTGTTGCGGGCGCCGCGCAAGCTTCTTAAACTTGACCACTTGTGTCGCTTGACGGGCCTTGCCCGCGGGTGACGATAACCGGAGTTAAACAATATGGCTTGGAATGAACCAGGTGGAGACAACCGTGACCCGTGGGGCGGCCGGGGTGGGAAAGACGGCCCGCCGGACCTTGATGAAGTCGCGCGCAAAATGCGTGATCGCATGAACAGTATCTTTGGTGGTGGCAAGAAAGGCGGTGGTAGCAGCTCGCTCAGCATTGGCACCATACTGGTACTGGCCGTTGCCGGCTGGGCGCTGTCCGGCATCTACATCATCGACGCGGCAGAACGCGGCGTGGTGTTGCGCCTCGGTGAATTCAACAAGATCACCATGCCGGGCATCCACTGGTTCATGCGCGGGATCGAGCAGGTGGAAACGGTTGACGTCGATGCGGTGCGGACGGTCAGTCATCGTGCCAACATGCTGACCAAGGATGAAAATATCATCCAGGTCGAACTGGCGGTGCAATATCAGATCAAGGATGCGCAGGACTACCTGTTCGAAGTGCGTGATCCGGATTACACCTTGCAGGAAGCCACCGAAAGTGCGCTGCGTGAGGTTATCGGCGCCATCCCGATGGATGAATTCCTTACCGGTGGTCGTGGCGAGATCGTGCAACAGACCAAGACGATTACCCAGGGGATACTTGACCAGTACGGCACCGGCCTGATCCTGACCAGTGTCAACCTGCAGGACCCGCAACCGCCCGAGGAAGTGCAGGGGGCCTTTGAGGATGTCATCAAGGCGCGCGAGGACCAGGTCCGTTACAAGAACCAGGCCGAAGCCATCGCGCTGGATATTGTGCCGAAGGCGCGTGGTGATGCCGCGCGTATGCGTGAGGCCGCCAACGCCTACCGTGAGCAGGTGATCGCGAAGGCGGAGGGTGAAACCAGTCGTTTCAGGCAGACATTGGCCGAATACGAAAAGGCGCCGCAGATTACCCGCAAACGCCTCTACCTCGAGACCATGGAATATGTGCTGGCCAACAACAACAAGGTGCTGATGACAGTCAAGGGCGGCAACAACCTGATGTACCTGCCGCTCGACAAGTTGATGCAGGGCAGAGAGGGCTCAGATGCACAGGCGGGACGTGATCTGGACTCGGCCGTCGATCCGGGTTCGGT
>DATCZY010000225.1:0-2764 GCA_036525655.1 Lysobacterales bacterium
GATCAGCTGGGCAAGCATGACAATCTCCTGGTCATGCGCACACTCTCGAAGCAAGGCCTCGCCGGCCTGCGGCTCGGAATGCTCGCGGGACCATTTCCCTGGCTCGAAGAATTCAACAAGGTGCGGTTGCCATACAACATCGGCACCCTGACGCAGGCAAGTGCGGAATTTGTGCTGGCACACATGGCACTGCTTGATGAGCAGGCGGGAATCATCAGAGCGGAGCGGGAAAAGCTCCTCAAATCGCTGGGTCGCCTGGAACATGTGCAGGCATGGGCAAGCCAAACCAATTTCATCCTGTTTCGGGTCCTGAACGGGGACGCGGACCAGGTATTCGAAGGTTTGCGTTCGCGTGGCGTTCTGGTCAAGAACATGAATGCCGCCGGCGGGTTGCTGCGGAATTGCCTGCGCGTGACCGTCGGCACGCCGGAGGAAAATGCATTCTTTCTCAAGGCGCTTGAGGCATCGCGCTAAGTCGTCTATGGTTAACCGGTGTGATACCATAAAAATCACAAACGCTTCGGAGAACAGCCGTGTCTAGCCGGCGCGCGGAAATCTCGCGCAAAACCAAGGAAACCCAGATCAGCCTTTCCGTAAACCTGGACGGTACGGGTGCGTCTCGCCTCAATACCGGTTTGCCGTTCCTCGAACACATGCTGGAGCAGGTCGCACGCCACGGGTTGATTGATCTCAACCTGGAAGCCAAGGGCGACCTGCAAATCGACGCGCATCACACCGTGGAAGACATCGGCATCACGCTGGGCCAAGCGATCGCTAAAGCGGTGGGCGATAAGAAAGGAATACGGCGTTATGGTCACGCCTACGTCCCGCTCGATGAAGCGCTGTCGCGCGTGGTCATCGATTTCTCAGGACGTCCCGGGTTGGAATATCACGTGGATTTCCCTCGCTCGCGCGTGGGCGAATTCGACGTGGATCTGGTGCACGAATTTTTCCAGGGTTTTTGCAACCATGCCCTGGTCACCCTGCACGTGGATTGCCTGCGCGGCAAGAACGCGCATCACAATGCCGAGACTATCTTCAAGGCCTTCGGACGGGCGCTGCGCATGGCGGTCGAAGTGGACACGCGCGCATCCGATTCCGTACCATCCACCAAGGGAAGCCTGTAGCCAAGGAACTGATTTTTTCATGGGACAGCGTCGGTCATGCCCCTGACATTTCAATCTGTTACCGTCCGGTATCTATACTTATGAACACGGTGGCGGTGATCGATTACGGCATGGGAAATCTGCGGTCGGTGTGCAAGGCGATCGAACACGTCGCGCCCCGCGCGCGTGTGCAGCTCACCACCGCGACGGCGGAAATCCGCGCCGCCGCGCGCGTGGTGTTTCCGGGGCAGGGCGCTATCGGCGCCTGCATGACGGCACTCGAAGGCAATGGTTTGCGCGACTCCCTGATCGAAGCCATGAAAACCAAGCCCTTCCTCGGTATCTGCCTCGGTCTCCAGGCTTTGTAAGATTTCAGCGAGGAGGGTGGCGGGACGCCGGGTTTAAGCCTGCTGGCGGGAGCCGTGAAGCGTTTTCCGGTGGAACAAATGACCGATAAGGACACCGGCCTGAGGTTCAAGGTGCCGCACATGGGCTGGAATGAAGTGCACCAGACCGGTGCGCACCCGATGTGGCATGGCATCCCCCAGAATACACGTTTTTATTTCGTGCACAGCTACTTTGCCGATTCGGCCGACCCACGCGATGTCGCCGGCGAAACAACGTATGCGCTGCGGTTTACCTCGGCCGCCGCCCGTGCCAATATTTTCGCAGTCCAATTCCACCCTGAGAAATCCCAGCGCGGCGGCCTGCGTTTATTGGAAAATTTCATGTCCTGGGACGGAAGCCACTAAGCCTGCAGATATATCAGGTTCAACCCCTATTCAGACCCTTATCAGAATTTATCCGGAGCCAGTTTGTGCTGATCATTCCCGCGATTGATATCAAAGACGGCAAGTGCGTGCGCCTGCGCCAGGGGCGCATGAACGACGAAACAATTTTCTCCGATGACCCGGCGGCCATGGCCAAACGTTGGGTCGAGGCCGGCGCGCGCCGGCTGCACATCGTCGATCTAAACGGCGCCACGTCCGGCAAGCCGGTGAACGCCGCGGCCATCCAGGCCATCCTGTCCGCCTTCCCGGACGTGCCGGTGCAGCTGGGAGGCGGCATCCGCGACGAAGACACGATCCAGGCCTATCTCGACATGGGTGTGCGCTACGTGATCCTTGGCACCAAGGCGGTCAACGCGCCGCATTTTGTCAGCGACGTGTGCACGGAATTTCCCGGTCACATCATCGTCGGGCTCGACGCCCGGGACGGCAAGGTGGCCATCGACGGTTGGTCCAAGCTCTCGGGACACGACGTGGTTGATTTGGCGAAGAAATACCAGGATGACGGTGTCGAGGCGATTGTCTATACCGATATCGGCCGCGACGGCATGATGACCGGCGTGAACATTGAGGCAACGATTAAGCTGGCCGAAGCCATTTCCATCCCGGTCATCGCCTCCGGTGGCATCACCAATATCGATGATATCCGCAAGGTGTGCGAGGCCGGCGAGGCCGGCATTGTCGGTGCCATCACCGGGCGTGCCATCTATGAAGGCACGCTCGATTTCGCCGAGGCCCAGAAGCTTGCGGATAAAATGTCCAAGACCGGCTGACCGCTGAGAACACAGCGAAAATAATCTATTATCCTTCGTTCTCACTCCGGCGAGATCATCAACCCATGGGCCTGGCCAAACGCATCATTCCCTGTCT
>DATCZY010000226.1:0-3408 GCA_036525655.1 Lysobacterales bacterium
GGAGAAATTCTGCGCTGGATGCATGTACCTGCCGCGGTGATGGCTATATCGGTGATATGGTTCTTACACATCTATCTGCGTGCCGGGCGCCGCAGCCTGGCGTGGATAATCACTGGCCTGCGTTTATTGATTTTACTACCCAATTTTCTGTTCTATCCGAATGCCACTTTCGCGGAAATTTCGGAAATCCACCATGTTGTGTTTCTGGGTGAAACTTTTTCGATCCCGGTGGGAGAGATGAACCCATGGAGGGTTGTTACCAAAGTTAGTGGCTTGCTGTTTTTATGGTTCGTTATAGAAGCAGGCGTTACAGCATGGAAACGTGGAGACCGCCTCCGTGCCATGACGGTGTGCGGTGCGACCTTATTGACAGCCGTATTTGCATCCATCAGTTCCGATTTGCTGACCAGTGGTGTCCTTCCCGCTACTTTTACCAGTCTGTGCTTTTTGTTATTGGTGGTCGTGATGGCTCACGAACTCAGCCTGGATTTATCCCGCGCCAGCAAATTGTCCGCGGAACTGGAAAAAAGTCGGCAACGCATGGAGTTGGCATGCAGGGCAGCCAAACTGGAGATGTGGGAGTGGGACGTGTTAAACTATGAAGTATGGGTGACACGTGCTACTGACAGATTAACGGGGTTTGATGTTTCCAAACCCATCAAGTTCGATCAGTATCTCAATACTGTCCATCACGATGACCAGGCAGTCATCCGGGAAACCATTTTTCACACAATGCAAGAGAACGAGGACCTGCAGTTGGCGTTCCGGATAGTAAACCAGGACGACCAGGTGCGCTGGCTAACGGCGAGCGGAAAAGTGGAATATGGACCCGGCGGTCAGCCTCGCCTCGTTCGAGGGGTATCACAGGATATCACCGAGGTTAAAGCTGCTGAAACCAAATTGCAGGAGCATCGTAACGAACTTGCTCATATCTCGCGTATTTCAAGTCTGGGGCAGCTTTCTTCGGCACTGGCGCACGAGATTAACCAACCGTTGGGAGCGATCTTGCGCAATTCGGAAGTTGCCGAGTTATTTTTAAAACAAACACCATCGATTACTGATGAATTAAGCAATATTATCAACGATATCCGCATGGATAGTCAGCGTGCAATATCGGTGATTAGCCGCATGCGTGCACTCTTGCAACGCCATGAACTGAAGTTTGAGTCGCTGGCGGTAGATGAGTTGATCGGCCAGGTGAGTCAAATGCTCAATAGTGAACTGCAGGCGCGACGCGTTAAATTGGAGGTGGAAATACCGAACGGGCTTCCTCCGGTGTTCGGTGACCGCATCCATTTGCAGCAGGTTATGCTGAACCTGCTGCTCAACAGCCTGGATGCATTGGATGAATCGACCAGCGACCATCGAAAAATTCTCATAAGGGTTTCGCAAATTGAAGATGGCATGGTTCAGATCGTAGTGAGTGACAATGGCCCGGGCATCGAGCCTGAAAAATTACCGCTGCTGTTTGAACCGTTTTTTACAACCAAAAAAGATGGTATGGGTATTGGATTGGCCATATCGAAAACGATTGTAGAGATACATGGCGGTAAAATCACCGCTGAGAACAGCCCTCGCGGTGGCGCCGTGGTCCGGTTTACATTAAAGGCCGGGCGAGCCATGGAAACCCAGGTATGAGCGATCTTCCTCAAACCGTCTTCGTTGTTGATGATGACCCTTCATTCCTGACATCTATGTCACGATGGCTGAAAGCCTTTGGGTATTCGGTAGAGAGTTATTCTTCCGCGATGGAGTTTCTCACGCAAAGGCCGAAGCAGGCCAGAGGTTGTGTCATCACCGATTTGCGTATGCCCGGCATGGGGGGTATGGAATTGCAGCAGGCGCTCGCGCAATCCGGTAACCCCCTGCCTATTGTCTTTCTGACCGGTCACGGCGATATACCCGCCAGCGTGCAGGCCATGCGCAGCGGCGCGGAAGATTTTCTGGTCAAAACAGCAGAAAAAGAAGAAATACTCGACGCCATTGAGCGAGCGCTGGCGCGTGATATTTTGGAGCGTCATCAACACCAAAGCCAAAGGGAATTAAGGCAACGCTTCGAGCAACTGACGCCACGTCAAAACCAGGTATTGACGCACGTGCTTCGTGGACAGTTAAACAAACAGATTGCCGCCGAACTCGGTATCGACGAGCGCTCTGTCAAGCGTCACCGTGCCAACATGATGAAAAAACTGCGGGTGAATTCTGTCGCCGAACTCGCACGACTCGCGGTCGAGGCGGGTATGAGCAGCGAGTCAGGGGAACCAGGCAACACCGCGATTTAAGCGACCACCCGATTACCACACCCCTGGTTCCTGACTGCGTTTAATGCGCCTCCATACGTCACTAAAGGGACTCTACACAGCCAACACCTTCGGGGCTATATTATTCAGCGTCCTCAGCGAGGACTTAGTCAGGCATTGCATTGCAGTAGTGGAAGACTATGAGAGCCACAGCCGAACCCATCGTGGCTGCAACTCCTATCCGGCCATATGCCGGATATTCGTGTTTCCGCAAAAGCTTTCCTTAGGAATGACAAGCGCTCCGAACTCGATTGCTCGATTGACTGCGATTGGTTTTTGATTCTGGAATGAAAAAAGAAAACATGACGAAACAGCACATGCCAAGAATGGAGAGAGACTCATGTTTAAAAGATATTTGATCGTTAGTTCGTTTATTGTCAGCGCTTTGGCAGCACCCACACTATTTGCCCAGGACTATGATCTGGTCATCACAGGCGGCAGGGTCATAGATCCGGAGACGATGTATGACGATGTGGCCAATGTGGGCATCAAGGACGGCCGAATCGTCACCATCACCAGGCAGAAAATTACTGGTCGAGAAACCATCAAAGCGAAAGGCCTGGTCGTAGCCCCCGGCTTCATCGACACGCATTACCATGCAACAGACGTCTTCGCCACCAAGATGGCACTCAGGGATGGTGTGACTACGGGTATGGACCTTGAAGCGGGTTCATTCAATGTAAAGGGATGGTACGACGAAAAAGCAAAGTCGGGTTGGCAAGTCAATTACGGCACATCTACAAGCTTGCTTTATTCGAGAATGGCCATTCATGACCCTGAGACTGAGCTTGAGGCTCCGATCGACTTCAAGGACATTCAAATTTATGCAGCCAAGGCTTTGACAGATGGTGTTCAGGGCTGGGCGGAAACGAAATCCTCAGTGGAGGATATGAACAAAGTACTGCAGATATTGGATGAAGATCTGCGACAAGGAGCCATTGGTGTTGCTGTGCCCGGCGCATATATGGCTAAGGGAATGACCAGCTACGAACTTTTTGCAGCGCAACGGGCCGGCGCGAACTATGGCCGTCTTACATCCGTTCATACCAGGTATCATCTTTTATCAGAGACACCCACTGAAGCTCCAATAGCCTTCGACGAGGTGTTT
>DATCZY010000227.1:0-6963 GCA_036525655.1 Lysobacterales bacterium
CCAGGCTGAAAACTCGTGCCGTCCAGTGCCGGCGTCGGTAAGGTTTATTGCCCTGGTGGGTATTGCTTGTATTAAAAAGCGGACGTCTGTTCAAAGAGCCTTGAGTTTAAGTGCTTAAGGTTAACTTTTATCTTCCCGGAAAGCACCATTTGGTGACACGCGCACCAAATTGGTGCACTCATGAAAACTTTGGACCTGCCTGATCACCATTCCCACTTTGCTAATGACTATTTTTCCATACGACATACGGGTGTTTTTATCCGTGTGCGTGATGGCGTGATTCCTGCATATAGATAACCACCGGGTAACCATGCAAGGAATCACAAAATGCAATTAGTCACAGCAATTATCAAACCATTCAAGCTCGATGATGTTCGCGACGCCCTGTCAGAGGTCGGTGTCAACGGCATCACGGTGACCGAGGTCAAGGGCTTTGGACGGCAGAAGGGCCACACCGAACTTTACCGCGGCGCCGAGTACATCGTCGACTTTCTGCCCAAGATCAAGGTTGAAACGGCCGTCACCGATGAACTCGTCGAAAGGGTCGTTGAAGCGATCGTCAACGCCGCCTCAACCGGAAAAATCGGTGACGGCAAAGTATTTGTGCACAAGCTTGAAGAAGTAGTGCGTATCCGTACGGGCGAGACCGGCGCACAGGCTATCTAGAGGAATTACGATAATGGAAAACCAGATTTTTGAACTACAGTACGCGATCGATACCTTTTATTTCCTCGTGTGTGGCGCCCTGGTCATGTGGATGGCGGCCGGCTTCTCACTGCTGGAATCAGGTCTTGTGCGCTCCAAGAACACCGTTGAAATCCTGACCAAAAACATCGCGCTGTACGCGGTGGCCTGCATCATGTACCTGGCGACGGGTTACGCGCTGATGTATGGCGGTGGCTGGTTCCTGCAGGGCATCGAGGCATTCGAACTCACCCAGGTGCTCGCGGATTCCGCTGAGAATGGATTCGCGGGTGACAGCGTCTACTCTCCTGCATCGGATTTCTTCTTCCAGGTCGTATTCGTGGCAACCGCCATGTCGATCGTTTCGGGAGCGGTTGCGGAGCGTATGAAACTCTGGTCGTTCCTGGTATTTGCGATGGTCATGACCGGTTTCATCTACCCGATGGAGGGCTCATGGACATGGGGCGGAAACGACGTTTTCGGCATGTTCAACCTCGGCGATCTCGGTTTCAGTGACTTTGCCGGTTCCGGTATCGTTCACCTCGCAGGCGCCGCCGCAGCGCTGGCAGGCGTGCTTTTGCTTGGCGCGAGAAAAGGCAAGTACGGGCGCGATGGCCAGGTGATAGCCATACCCGGCGCCAATCTTCCGCTGGCGACACTCGGCACCTTCATCCTGTGGATGGGCTGGTTTGGTTTCAACGGCGGCTCGGTGCTCAAGCTCGCCGATGCGGCCAATGCCCACTCGGTTGCGATGGTGTTTTTGAACACCAATGCTGCTGCCGCCGCGGGCCTGGTCGGTGCGTTGCTGACCGCAAGGGCCCTGTTCGGCAAGGCCGATCTGACCATGGCCTTGAACGGCGCGCTCGCCGGCCTGGTGGCGATCACTGCTGAACCCTCGACACCGACCGCGGTGCAGGCATCGTTATTCGGCCTGATTGCGGGTGTCATCGTCGTGTTCGCGATCCTCGGCATGGACCGTCTTAAGATCGATGATCCGGTCGGCGCCATCTCGGTACACGGCGTTATCGGCCTGTTCGGGTTAATGCTGGTTCCGGTCACCAACACCGACTCCAGCTTCACCGGCCAGTTGGCGGGCGCGGCAACCATATTTGGCTGGGTATTCGTGACCAGCCTGGTGATCTGGTATGTGCTGAAACTGACCATGGGTATCCGTGTCAGCGAGGAAGAAGAATACGAGGGCCTGGATATCGGCGAATGCGGTATGGAAGCCTATCCTGAGTTCACGTCTTCCACCTAGGGTTAGCGACTCATTGCGCAGCTTCTGACTACTGCGCTTGATATAGATAGCACTCGAGCAGGGCGGGTTTTTTTACCCGCCCTGTTTTATCGCTCGCTATTTTTTGCCTTGAACTTCTGACGATACGCGTGCAGTAATGGCTCAGTGTAGCCACTGGGCTGTTCATTACCCTTGAATACCAGGTCGCAGGCCGCCGAAAAAGCTATGCTATCGGAAAAGTTTGGCGCCATGTTGATGTAGGCAGGATCACCGGCATTCTGGCCATCTACGACCACGGCCATACGCTGCAGGGTTTCCATTACCTGTTTCCCGGTGCATAGGCCGTGTTTCAGCCAGTTGGCAATATGTTGACTGGAAATTCGCAGTGTTGCCCGGTCTTCCATCAGTCCTACATGGTTGATATCGGGCACTTTGGAGCAACCTACGCCCTGCTCAACCCAGCGCACCACGTAACCCAGCAAACCCTGTGCATTATTGTCCAGTTCTTTCTGAATGGCACCTGCGGACGGTCTTTCATCGCCCATCAGCGGGATGGTCAGGATATCATCGACACTGGCGCGTTTGCGGCTTGCCAGCTGAGCCTGGCGCTCCGCCACGTTAACCTGGTGATAATGCAGGGCGTGCAGTGTTGCCGCTGTAGGTGAAGGCACCCAGGCAGTATTGGCCCCCGCCATCGGGTGAGCGATCTTAGTCTTCATCATGTCGGCCATATGATCGGGAACTGGCCACATGCCCTTGCCGATTTGAGCTTTGCCTTTCAGTCCGCAGGCCAGGCCAAGGTCGACATTTTGATCTTCATACGCCAATATCCAAGGCATTGTCTTGAGTTTCTCCTTGGCCGCGAAAGCGCCGGCGCACTTGCTGGTGTGCAATTCATCGCCAGTACGGTCCAAAAAGCCGGTATTGATAAAGACGACGCGGTTTTTTGCGGCGCGAATGCATTCTTTCAGGTTAACCGAGGTGCGCCGCTCTTCATCCATGATGCCAACCTTCAGGGTGTAGCGTTTCAGCCCCAGGGCATCTTCAACCCGTGCAAACAGCTGATCGGTGAAGGCCACTTCCTCGGGGCCGTGCATTTTCGGTTTTACGATATAGATGCTTCCGCTACGGGAATTGCGAAATTTTGAATCGCCTTTCAGATCATGCATGGCGGCCAGCGTCGTCATCATGGCATCCATGATGCCCTCCGGCACCTCGTTACCTTCTTTATCGAGAATGGCGGGACTGGTCATCAGGTGACCGACATTGCGCACGAACAGCAAGCTTCGGCCGGGTAATGTCAGCAACTCCCCACCCGGTGTGGTGTATTCACGATCAGGATTCATTTTCCGCAGGAAGGTTTTGCCGTTTTTTTCCAGGGCCGCTTCCAGGCCGCCCTTCATCAAGCCCAACCAGTTTCGATAAACCAGGGCTTTATCTTCCGCATCCACCGCGGCAACCGAATCCTCACAATCCATGATCGTGGTCAGCGCGGCTTCAACCATCACGTCACTGATGCCGGCAGAATCAGCAGAGCCAACGCGGCTGTCCGGGTCAATTTGAATGTCTATGTGCAACCGGTTTTTTACGATCAGTATTGAAGCCGGCCGTTCCGCGGCCCCTTTATAGCCAACGAACTGCTCGGGATTTTTCAGCGCAACACGAGAGCCATCGCCCAAAGAGACATTCAATACGCCGTTTTCAATGTGGTAAGCCGTTGCGTCTGCATGAGAGCCAACCGCTAACGGGGCCGCCTGGTCCAGTACGGCACGCGCATAAGCGATCACCTTCGACCCGCGCACCGGGTTGTAAGGGCCGGCTTTTCCGGCGCCGTCGTCTTCCGGAATCACGTCGCTCCCGTAGAGCGCATCGTAAAGACTGCCCCAACGGGCGTTGGCTGCGTTCAACGCAAAACGGGCGTTCATCACCGGCACAACCAGCTGTGGCCCGGCCTGTAAAGCAATTTCAGGGTCTACATCTTCAGTTTTGATCTGGAAATCCGGACCTTCTTTCAAAAGGTAGCCAATCTCCTGCAGGAACGCCTTGTACTCAGCTTGATCCATGGTTTCGCCAGCACGTTGATCGTGCCAGGCGTCGATCCGGGCCTGCAGATCCTTGCGTATTTGCAGCAATTGACGATTTTTGGGCGTCAGGTCTTCAAGGATTTCCTCAAAAGAGGCCCAAAAATGCTCAACCGTCACACCCGTGCCCGGGATAAGTTCATTTGCAACCAGGTCAAAAATCTCTTTGGCAACCTGTAAACCGCCTTGCTGGATTCTATCTGACATTTCTCAATCCTGTGGTTCAGACACTGCGCGCCGACACGGAATGCAGTGTTTTGATAATTGGATGACACATTCTAGGACAGACCTATCCGCTTGCCGAATAATTTCCATTATTTGTTTTGTGAATAGTCAAACGACATGCCTGAAGAAATGCGCATGGTTATTCCACGTCCTGGGCAACTTCGGCAATCAAGCGGCGTATCCATTGGTGTGCCGGATGGTGTTGCAACAACGGACTCCAGGCCATCGTCAGCTCGATTTCGGGTATTTCGAACGGTGGCGGCACAATAATTACGGTGGGGTCGTCCTTCAGCCGGTTGGCGGCCTTGCTGGGCAATGTGACGACCAGGTCCCGTAAATCCGCCAGACGCATCGCCGCGTCGTAATGCCGGGTAAATACCCGGATACGGCGTCGCTTGCCCAGTTTGGCGAGGGCTTCATCCACCCACCCCAGACTCTGGACGGCGTCGGGTTCCATGCCCACACCTATCCCCATTCCGGTCTTGCTGACCCATACATGGCCAGCCTCGAGGTAGGTCTCCAAGTTAAATTTTTTGCGAATCGGGTTCTGACGGCTGAACATGCAGGAAAAACCATCACGCCAAATGGGTCTCTGGTGAAATGATTGTGGTAATACATCAAAGCGGTTTATCACCAAGTCCACACTTCCCCTTTCCAAATCCTTATAGCTCACATCACTGGGCGTCAGGATATCCAGGGTGACATCCGGCGCCTCCATACGCATCCGGCGAAGCATGTGCGGCAACAATGTCGATTCACTATAGTCACTGGCGGCAATCCGGAAAACACGGGTAGCACGGGCAGCATCGAACTGACGGACCGGTTGCACGACCTTTTTGACAGAAGCCACCACTTCACGGATTTTTGGTTGCAGAATCTCGGCTCTTTCGGTTGGACTCATACCGCTGCTTGTGCGTACCAACAGGGGGTCGGAAAACAGTTCCCGCAAACGCCGTAAACCATTGCTCATGGCCGGCTGGCTGATTCCCAGGCTTTCGGCGGCGCGGGTTACGTTGCGTTCCCGCAATAGAACATCCAGGTAGACCAACAAATTCAGATCGATGTTTTTCAGGTTCACGAAAATATGCTCATCCTTGTGAAAAAACCTTTATTCATTAAATGAATGCAGGGTATAAAGTCTATAGATTATCTAAATTTGACGGGTGTGGCTAGAATGGTTTCGCATATGAGCAATCAGGGCCTATTGGGCATACAATACTTTTAGCTCGAACCTTATTCGAAAGCAGTAAATCGAGGATACGCCATGTCAATTTATACGAATGATATCGATGCCATCGCAGCAGTTTGCAAAAACGCCGGCAGCGCTTGGGATGCCATTAACCCAGAGTCCGCCGCCCGCATGCGCGCACAGAACAGGTTCAAAACCGGCCTGGAAATCGCCCAGTATACGGCCGACATCATGCGTCGTGACATGGCGGAATACGATGCCGACTCATCCAGGTTCACCCAGTCGCTGGGTTGCTGGCACGGCTTCATCGGCCAGCAGAAGATGATCTCCATCAAGAAGCATTTTGGCGACACCAAAAAGAAGTACCTCTACCTGTCGGGCTGGATGGTCGCCGCGTTGCGCTCAGCCTTTGGCCCGTTGCCCGACCAGTCCATGCATGAAAAAACCACCGTCCCGGCGTTGATCGAGGAGCTTTATACCTTCCTGCGCCAGGCGGACTCGCGTGAGCTGAACCTGCTGTTCCGCGATCTCGATGCGGCCCGCGCCGCCGGCGACGCCGTCAAGGAAGCCGGCATTAAGAAACAGATCGACAGTTTCGAAACCCACATCGTGCCGATAATCGCCGATATCGATGCAGGTTTCGGCAACGCCGAGGCTACCTACTTGCTGGCCAAGAAGATGATCGAAGCCGGCGCTTGCTGCATCCAGATCGAGAACCAGGTTTCCGACGAAAAACAATGCGGCCACCAGGACGGCAAGGTCACGGTGCCGCATTCCGATTTCCTCGCCAAGATCAACGCGGTGCGCTACGCCTTCCTCGAACTGGGTATCGATAACGGCGTCATCGTCGCGCGCACCGACTCGCTCGGCGCCGGTCTCACCAAGCAGATCGCGGTGACCCACGAGCCGGGCGATCTGGGTGACCAGTACAACTCCTACCTCGATTGCGAGGTAATCCACCTGGACGACATGAAGAACGGCGATATCGTACTGAACCGCGACGGCAAGCTGCTGCGTCCCAAGCGCCTGGAATCCGGACTGTTCCAGTTCCGCGCCGGCAGCGGCGAAGACCGCTGCGTGCTCGACTGCATCACCTCGCTGCAAAATGGCGCCGACATGATCTGGATCGAGACAGAAAAACCGCACATCGGCCAGATCGCCGGCATGGTCAACCGTATCCGCGAAGTCATCCCGAACGCCAAGCTGGTATACAACAACAGCCCGTCTTTCAACTGGACGCTGAACTTCCGTCAGCAGGTATTTGATGAGTGGAGCGAGCAAGGCAAGGACGTGTCAGCCTATGACCGCAGCCAGTTGATGAGTATCGATTACGATGATACTGAACTGGGTAGGGCCGCGGATCACAAGATAAGCACCTTCCAGACCGATGCTGCGCGTGACGCCGGTATCTTCCACCACCTGATCACTTTGCCGACCTACCACACCGCGGCGCTCTCCACCGATACCGTGTCGAAGGAGTACTTCGGTGACCTGGCCATGCTGGGCTACGTGTTGCACGTACAGCGCGAAGAGATTCGCAATGGTAT
>DATCZY010000228.1:0-3335 GCA_036525655.1 Lysobacterales bacterium
GCTGTTTCGGCGATACGTCCATGTAGTCGATGTCTTCGGGCAACGCCATCAGATAGTCGTTACCCTGACGGCAACTGATCAGTTCCTCGGTAAACGCGCCCTTGGCGTCGAGCACAGCATTGGCCTGGGCGATGGCATGCCCCTCCTCGTCAAGAGCCGAGAAGTAGCTGATCTCGCTGGTCGCCTGCCCGTTCTTGACAATCCGGTAGGGGGTTTCGACGAAGCCATGGAGGTTGATCCGGGCATAGGTTGCCAGTGAGTTAATCAGGCCGATGTTCGGGCCTTCCGGCGTCTCGATCGGACAGACCCGGCCGTAGTGGGTCGGGTGCACGTCGCGTACTTCGAAGCCTGCGCGTTCGCGGGTCAGGCCGCCCGGCCCGAGCGCGGAAACACGGCGCTTGTGGGTCACTTCCGACAGCGGGTTGTTCTGGTCCATGAACTGGGACAGCTGGCTCGACCCGAAGAACTCCTTCACCGCCGCCGACACCGGCTTGGCGTTGATTAGGTCCTGCGGCATGAGGCCTTCGCTTTCCGCCATGGACAGGCGCTCCTTGACCGCCCGCTCGACGCGAACGAGGCCGACACGGAACTGGTTCTCCGCCATTTCGCCCACTGAACGCACGCGCCGGTTGCCCAGGTGGTCGATGTCGTCGACCATACCGCGCCCGTTACGAATGGCGACGAGGGTGCGCAACACATCGACGATGTCTTCCTTGTCCAGAACGCCACTGCCCAGGACCTCTTCACGGCCCAGGCGGCGGTTGAACTTCATCCGGCCAACGGCTGACAGGTCATAGCGGTCGGCGGAGAAGAACAGGTTCTGGAACAGGTTTTCAGCGGACTCCTTGGTAGGCGGCTCGCCGGGACGCATCATGCGATAGATTTCCACCAGCGCCTCGAGCTCATTGCGGGTGGAATCCTGGCGCAGGGTGTGGGAAATGAAGGGGCCACAGTCAAGCTCGTTGGTATACAGCGTTTCGATGACATTGACGCCGGCCTCGGTCAACGTGGCCAGGACTTCCTCGGTCACTTCGGTGTTGCACTCTACCAGCACCTCACCGGTTTTTTTGTCGACGAGATTCTTCGCCAGGGCCCTGCCGTATATGTAATTCGGGGGTATTTCCAGCTCGGTAATATTGGCCTGTTCCAGTTCGCGGATATGGCGCGCGGTAATACGGCGGCCCTCTTCAACCACGACTTTCTTGCCTGCCTTGATATCGAAGGCGGCAACGTCACCACGCAGGCGCTCCGGGATCAGCGTCATGGTGTAAACGCCCTTCTTGTCTACCTTGAAGGTGTTAACGTCGTAGAACATATCGAGAATTTCTTCCGCCTCGTAGCCCAGGGCACGCAGCAGAATGGTCGCCGGCAGCTTGCGGCGACGGTCGATACGCACGTAGACCAGGTCCTTGGGGTCGAACTCGAAGTCCAGCCAGGAACCGCGGTAGGGAATTACCCGGGCTGAGTACAGCAGTTTGCCGGATGAGTGGGTCTTGCCCTTGTCGTGGTCAAAGAACACGCCGGGGGAACGGTGCAGCTGGGATACGATAACGCGCTCCGTGCCGTTGACGACAAAGGTGCCGTTCTCGGTCATCAGGGGGATTTCCCCCATGTAGACTTCCTGCTCCTTGATGTCCTTGATGGTCTTGTTGGACGATTCCTTGTCGTAGATGATGAGACGGACCTTGACGCGCAGGGAACAGGAATAGGTAACCCCTCGCAACTGGCACTCGTTCACATCGAAAACCGGGGTGCCGAGGTTGTAATCGACATACTCCAGGGCGGCATTGCCGCTGTAGCTCACGATCGGGAACACGGACTTGAATGCGGCGTGCAGGCCGTAGTCGCCACGCTCGTTGAGGGGAACGCCCTGCTGGGTAAATTTCCTGTAAGAATCCAATTGGATCGCAAGCAGGTAAGGTACATCCATTACCTTCGGCAGAACGCCGAAATCCTTGCGAATACGTTTTTTCTCAGTGTACGAGTAGGCCATCAGTACTCCCCAGCGTGATTTGCTTTCAACCGCCCCCAGGGCGATCCACTAGCTCCGGTCAGGAGCTATAAACAGGCGGCAGCGACGAGTCGCAGCGGCCATGAATTCTTTGTGCTTTTGAAGCGGGAAAAGGCCGGCGGGCAATTGCCCACCAGCCTGGTCCATGTTCGGCCTGAACCGAACCGTTTTTCAGCTTACTTGAGCTCGGCAGTAGCGCCGGCCTCTTCCAACTGCTTCTTGATGTCTTCCGCTTCGGCCTTGGGAGCACCTTCCTTGATCGGGGAAGGAGCGCCGTCGACCAGGCCCTTGGCTTCCTTGAGGCCCAGGCCGGTTACCGCGCGCACAACCTTGATCACGTTAACCTTCTTCTCGCCTGCGGCGGTCAGGATAACGTCGAACTCGGTCTGCTCTTCAGCAGCCGCGCCGGCATCAGCGCCGCCAGCAGCCGCGGGGGCAGCAGCGACAGCCGCAGCAGCGGTTACACCAAACTTTTCTTCCATTGCGCTGATGAGCTCAACGATGTCCATTACGCTCATATCAGCAATTGCATTCAAAATATCGTCTTTAGACAGAGCCATGACTCATATCTCCTATTTAGCTGAATTAAATATCCACTGCAGCGGCTTAAGCCGCTGCTTCCTTCTGATCGCGTACTGCTGCGAGTGTGCGAACCAGTTTTCCAGGTACGTCGTTCATTGTCTGAACCAGCTTGGTCACCGGCGCCTTCATAACACTCATCAGCATCGAGAGTGCCTGATCACGCGTGGGCAACTTAGCGAGAACATCCAACTGATTTGCACCCAGTATCTGGCCGCTTACCGCCAGTGCTTTCACCTCGAAGTTTTTATTCTCCTTGGCGAATTCCTTAAAGAGTCGAGCCGCTGCGCCCGGATCTTCCATTGAAAATCCGAATAGGGAGGGACCGACCAGGGTGCTGTTTACACACTCGTAGTCGGTGCCTTCCAGCGCCCGCTTGGCCAGTGTGTTCCGCACTACACGGAGGGTCACACTGTTTTCGCGGGCGTTCTTGCGCAGGGCCGTCATCCCGTCCACGGTCACGCCACGTGCATCGGCGATAACCAGGGACAGGGCACTGGTGGCAGTCTCGTTAACCTCAGCTACGATCGCTTTCTTGTCTTCGAGTCCAATTGCCACTGGAATTACTCCTGGATTGCTAAGTTGAGTACCTTCAATACTATGCCGGTACCGCTTGCGTGGTGAACAAATCCACCATCTGCGTAGGTTTTGGCTACCCCCCGGGCATCGCCCCGGAGTTCACCGCTATTAAGCCGTCACCGACTAACCGCGTCGGTTCCGGCACCTACGGTCTTTGATGGTCTTC
>DATCZY010000229.1:0-5011 GCA_036525655.1 Lysobacterales bacterium
GCTTTCCCATGTTCACCAGGTGTGCCGGCAGGGTGACGAGATTCAACTGCCTGAGCTTGGGGCAAAGTTCCAGGTGCTGGAAGTCCCGGCGCATACCCGCAGCCACATTGCTTTCTATTCCAGGAACATCCTGTTTTGTGGCGATACCTTGTTCAGCCTGGGTTGTGGCCGCTTTTTCGAGGGCACCGCCGCCGACATGCAACAATCCCTGGATCAACTGGCGGCGTTGCCGGCAGATACAAAAGTGTATTGCGCACATGAATACACACAGGCCAATTGTACGTTCGCGTTGGCGGTGGAACCGGGCAACACCGCTTTACAGGCCCGCGCCCGGGAAATAGACCGCTTGAGGGCTGCGGGCAAAATCACTCTGCCAAGCCGCCTCGGCGACGAACTGGAGATGAACCCGTTCTTACGCACCCGGGTAGACAGCGTGGTGGAAACGGCCCAAAAAATCGACCCCAAAGCGACACCCGGAACTGCAACCATGGCGGTCATACGGGCGTGGAAAGACCGGTTTTAATAGGCTTTTTACTTGACCCTGACTCCACAAACAGCATAATAGCTGGCGATTACACTTTTCAATGGAGCCCTTTGTGACTTCACGCCTTATTGCGCTCTCGCTGTGCCTGTTTCTTGCCGGTTGTGCGACGACAAAAAACGCCAGTCCGGAACCCGATCCGGAACTGACTACAACCGTCCAGGCAGACCTTCCAAAAGGTGAAGGTGATTCTATTGATGAACACCTGTACATCCCGGATTCCGATGAAGATGAAACTGGTATCTCCGGTGATCAAAAACCGGCATACGAAAACGTCTGGCGGAAAGTGGTCGACAACTTCAGCCTGCCCAGCTGTGACAGCCACGAAGAATCCCTCATGTGGGCCAATTGGTACGCGGACCACGCGGAGTACATGGCCCGTGTCATGAAACGGGCAAAGCCGTGGATTTATTTCATTGCTGAAGAACTCGAAACACGCAAGCTGCCGGGCGAACTGGCCTTGCTTCCCATCGTGGAATCTGCCTATGACCCGTTCGCATATTCCAGCGGCAGGGCGCTGGGCACTTGGCAATTCATTGCCTCAACCGGCAAGCATTACGGCCTGAAACAGGACTGGTGGTATGACGGACGCCGGGATGTCTGGTCATCAACCCATGCGGCGCTGGACTATCTCGAGCATCTCAACAATAAATTCGACGGTGACTGGATGCTCGCCCTCGCGGGTTATAACTCGGGTGAAAACCGGGTCGAGCGGGAAATGAAAAAGAATCTGAAAAACGGCAAACCGACAGACTTTTGGAGCATCCGTCTTCCCAGGGAAACAAAGGGTTATGTACCCAAACTGCTTGGCCTCACCTGCCTGTTCCAAAACCCGGATAAGTATGGTTTTGCATTCCCCAAAGCGCCCAATCACCCGGTCATTTCCGTGGTTGAAATGGAGACACAAAGCGACCTGGTGCTTATCTCACAACTTAGCGGTGTGAGCATTGACGTTTTATTCAGCCTCAACCCGGGCTTCAGCCGCTGGGCGACCTCGCCGGATGGACCCTGGCATGTCATCCTGCCCATTGAGGGTGCTCAAAAGTTGCAGCAATATTTGCAGTCTGACCCGACACCCACACTGATGAAATGGGACCAGGTCCTGGTCGAAAGTGGTGATACGCTGTCGTCCCTGGCCAACCGGCATCACGTGCCCGTTTCGGTTCTGCGCAGCACCAACAACCTGAAAAGTGACACGATTCGCGTGGGCCAGAAACTCCGCCTGCCACGTGATGAGCAACTGCTGGTTGATCCGCTATATGTCGCGGCTGCCAACGAGTTGCAGAAACTTCAATCAGGTTTGATCGCTTCTGAACGCATTACGCACAAGGTGCGCCCGGGCGAAAGTCTCTCCGTGATAGCAAAACGCTACAAGGTTTCAGTCAGGGAATTACAAGCATGGAACAATATTTCCGACCCGCGTAAATTACGTGCCGGTAAAACCCTGACCTTGTTTCAAAGTCCTGCTCCCGCAGCACCAGCTGTCCGCAGCGGCACCATCAAGCACACCGTGCGCAGCGGTGATTCCCTTTGGAGTATCGCAAGACATTACAACGTCAGGGTCAGTGACCTGATGCGCTGGAACGACCTGAGCAAGAATGCGGTCATCCAACCGGGGCAATCCATCAAGATCAACCTGTGAGAACCTGCTGACGCCATGCGACTCCTGCTGGCTTGTGCCCTGCTTTTCATCTGCGCTATCGCATCTGCCTTTGAATTGACCGGTAACGCTGTACAGGGCGGTCTGCTTTTCGGCCAGGCGGAGCCCGGCAGTTCTGTCTTGCTGGATGGTAAGGACATTGCTGTTTCTGCAGACGGACAGTTTGTTATCGGCTTCGGCCGCGATGAAACCGGCGAGCGCGAACTCCTGGTCACCTCACCCGGTGGCGAACAAATCAGGAAAGGCCTGGCCATTCAAACGAGGCAATACGCTATTGAGGTCGTTGAAGGCCTGCCGCCGAAAACGGTTACACCCGACCCTGCTGCAGCCGCCAGGATCAAGGAGGATGCCCGCATGGTCGCCACAGCACGCCAACACCGCGAAAACCGCGCTTACTACGCCAGTGGATTCAGTTGGCCCGCCAAAGGAAGAATTAGCGGTGTTTACGGCAGCCAGAGGGTGCTCAATGGTGAGCCACGCAACCCCCATTTTGGCCTGGACATCGCCGCACCCGAAGGTACCGACGTTTTTGCACCCGCAGACGGCCTGATCACACTGACCCATCCGGATATGTATTACTCAGGCGGCACCATCGTTCTCGACCACGGCCAGGGTCTGTCATCGACCTTTCTCCACCTTAGCAAGATACTGGTGGAAGCCGGTGCTTTCGTTAAACAGGGTGATCTGATCGCACGTATCGGCTCGACCGGACGCGCCAGTGGCCCACACCTTGACTGGCGCATGAACTGGCTGGACCGCAGGGTCAACCCGCAACCGCTGGTGCCCGCGGCCAACGAAGCGGGTTCTGACTGAAAAAACCGGCAATCATACCGGGCAGAATTGCATTTTATCTGTTTAAAGAGAATGAATTTTCCCTTCCTATGCAGGACATCCTGACAACGGCATAGCAACGCGTCGCGCACGGCCGCGTGCCGGTCAGCCGAGTCGGGGCCGGTTCACCGCTCAAACCAACCCGGATATGTGCGTATTTGAAGATCCACTGCAAGGCGAAACAAGGCTTATCTGCAGCCTGTCTATCGGTGCGGACATGCTGACCAGTAAAACCGAATTGAAAAGTGGCGGGGAAACTAAGTCAGATATCCACACGCGGTTGGAACTGCGAAAACATCTTCTATTTTTGGGATGGCCGGGCATCCGTATCAAAGCCGGCCAGCCACAGGGCGAACCCGCTACCCTGATTCAGCCGGCTGAATGCCCCAACCGAACCGGTGCGCCTGCACCTGCAACATAACCACCCTTGATGCCCTTGGTGATCACAGACACGGCGTTGTGCGGATGCAGGCTCTCATAGTGTGTGCAGCGCGCCCAGAAATCGAGGATGCGTTCATCCTTGTTCAAAGCGGTCTGAATGCGTCGGCCGGCATCTTCACAAAACATCAGGTTACGGCCGTTGAGCAGGGCAAACGCCTGTTCGTCCTCGCGCTTGACGGTCGCCTGGACCGGGGTTTTCAGCGCATTTTCGACCTCGTCGATCAGTTCGATAATCGGGAACATTTGGAATGTGGGTGTTAAACGCATCCGCAGTTCTGCCGCGCTGCGCTGGCTGTGAGGTGTCGCGAGAATGCCTTCTTCGGTTCCCAGCCATTCGTGCACCCGGTCGAAATCAATCTGTGTTGATGACTCGAAATCCTTTCTGAATTGATCCTGGATCAATTGACGCGCCAACGCGGCGGAACACGGGCAGGTGCTTGAATAAAGGACCTCCAGACCCATTTCGAGGGCGAACTCCTGGCCTTCCAGGATACCGATCATGGACACCGGGTAGCGGCGCCAGCCCACATTGTCGCTTATCAGCGCCTTGCGGCGAATGACGTAATCAAAGTCGACCCTGACCAGGGCCCGGTCACTCAAGCCTTCGTGTGAATCCAGAAATGACCGCAGCAACTGCCGCAAGGTAGCGGGTGTCAGCGGTCTTTCACCGAATGCCTGGTCGAGGTGCAAATACAGGCGTGACATGTGAATACCCCGCACGTCGGGGTCTTTCAGGTTGACATAGGCAGTCACACGGGCAGTTGACTGAATCAGGTTGCCCTGGTCATCTTCGATGCGCACCGGCAGCTCAATATCATTCATGCCAACCCATTCGAGCTTGCCAGCCACGGAGGCGCGCTCCTCGTTGGCGATATCCGGCATTTCACGCAATACATTTTCGAATGATTTCATAATTTAAGTCCGTGGAACTGAACATCGGCATATTTGTGCACCGATGTTCAAATTCAAGCTACCTGCTGATGATATAGCTGAATTATCGTTGATTGTTGCGCATATTGCATCTCCGCCCTGTAGAGATCAGTTCAGAACTTGATGCCACACCGGGTTATAGCGAGTTGAAGCGCAATAGAAGTGTTAGCCCCGCACCTGACTGTTACTACGCGTAGATAAAACAAAAAAACCACCCGTAGGTGGCTTTTTTAATTATTGGTCGGGGCGAAAGGATTTGAACCTTCGACCCCTACAACCCCATTGTAGTGCGCTACCAGACTGCGCCACGCCCCGACTCTGAACTTCCACGACATATTACCGAGGAAGCCGCCGCATGTTACATGAAAAGGCTTGCGGGGAAAAGGGTTGCGGGGCGCACTTTGTGCAATACCTTTTGCCTGGCGCGGTCACCGCAACGAAAGTGGCGTGATTTAACATCACCCTTGAGTTGCAACGGGTGCTATTTTAGAGGTTCATTGAAAGCCGCATGGAAGCCTGCTAAAAAGCGGCAGGGACGGCGCTGATTGCGTCTAACGATGCCGAGGCTGGATCCGCCTCCCCCGAAGATAACTGTGCCTTGATTCAGG
>DATCZY010000230.1:0-8996 GCA_036525655.1 Lysobacterales bacterium
AACTTGCATTTGGGATTGTAACAGCATGGGAACTGTTTATTAATCTGATAAGATTGCATCTATTGGACGAAGGGTTTGGAGGACACGTATGAATTACCTTATTACCGGCGGAACCGGCTTTATCGGTCACAACCTGATTGCTGAATTATTACAACGAAAGAAGAAAGCCACGATCTATGTCCTGGTCCGCAAGGAGTCAAAACATAAATTTGAAACCCTGAAGAAGGGTTGGGGCAATGGCGCCAAGCGCGTCATACCCATCACGGGTGACCTGACAAAGCCCCTGCTGGGAGTGCCCGCCAAAAAGAGAAAGGAGCTGGAAGGTCAAATTGACCATGTGTTCCACCTTGCTGCCATTTATGACCTGATGGCAGCTGCCGAAACCCAAATCCGTGTCAACGTGGAAGGGACGCGTAACGTCGTTCAACTGGCTGCGGACCTCAAGGCCAGGCGCTTTCACCACATGAGCTCGATTGCGGCCGCCGGCTTGTATCCGGGTATCTTCCGGGAAGACATGTTTGAAGAAGCGCATGGATTGGATAATGCCTATTTCCGCACCAAGCACGATTCTGAAAGTATCGTCAGAAATGAGTGCTCGATGCCGTGGCGTATTTATCGGCCGGGTATCGTTGTCGGGCATTCGGAAACCGGTGTCATCGACAAGATCGATGGCCCTTACTATTTCTTCAAACTGATCCAGAAAATGCGCAAAATGCTGCCGTCCTGGATGCCGACCCTGGGTCTCGAAGGTGGGCGTATCAATATCGTGCCGGTCGACTACGTGGTGGAAGCAACGGTATATATCGCGCACAAGGCAAACCTCGATGGTCAGTGCTTTCACCTGACCGACCCCAAGCCTAAACGGATCGGCGAAGTGCTTAACCTGTTTGCCAGGGCCGCACACGCCCCGCAAATGACCATGCGTGTCGATGCGCGGATCTTCAATTACATACCTTCGGCCGTGAAGGCAGGCTTAAGAATGTTGCCGCCTGTCCGGCGGATTTCCAGGCAGATCATGAAAGACCTGGGCCTGCCGCCGGATATGATGAACTTTGTTAACTACCCCACGAAGTTTGATAACCGCGAAACTGAAAAGGCATTGAAGGGCAGCGGAATCAAGGTTCCCAGGCTGGATGATTACGCCTGGCGTCTATGGGATTACTGGGAACGGCACCTCGATCCGGACCTGTTCATCGACCGCAGCCTGCGCGGGCATGTGCGTGACAAGATTGTCGTCGTCACCGGCGCTTCATCGGGAATCGGGCAGGCCACGGCGATCATGATGGCGCGGGCCGGGGCGAAGGTCATGCTGGTTGCCCGCGGCGAAGAAAAGCTGGCGCAGACGCTGGAAGAAATCAAATCGATGGAGGGCAGCGCCTGGTGTTACCCCTGTGATATCTCCGATCTCGAAGCCTGCGACCGCCTGATCGATAAGATCATCGCGGACCACGGCGTGATCGATGTCCTGGTCAATAACGCCGGACGCTCGATCCGCCGCTCGATTGCGTTGTCATATGACCGCTTCCATGATTTTGAACGCACCATGCAGTTGAACTATTTCGGCAGTCTGCGTCTCATCATGCGGGTGTTGCCGGGCATGTCGGCACGCCGTTCCGGGCATGTCATCAACATATCCTCGATCGGTGTGCTCAGTAACTCGCCGCGTTTTTCAGCCTACGTGGCTTCGAAGGCGGCGATGGATGCATTTTCACGTTGCGCGTCCGCCGAATACAGCGACACCGGCATCGCCTTTACAACGATCAATATGCCGCTGGTGCGCACGCCGATGATCGCGCCGACCAAGATGTATGAAAATGTCCCGACGATCACGCCGGAAGAGGCCGCCGAGTTTATCCGCCAGGCGGTGATTTACAGGCCGCAGAGGATCGCCACGCGGTTGGGTATTTTTGCGCAAACCCTGCACACGGTCGCACCCAAGATTGCCGAAATCGTGATGAACAGCGCCTTCCGCATGTTCCCGGATTCATCGGCCGCCAAGGGGGTTTCCGAAGAACAGGAACAGGCTTCACCGGAGCAGATCGCCTTTGCCAGCCTGATGCAGGGCATTCACTGGTAGGACGCTAACTCGCTTGCCGACCCGGGTTGTTATGAAAGGCAACCCGGGTTTTTGTTGCAGGCGTTTTCCATTCATCGGGCTTTGCGTCTGCGATTCCAGACAGTAGCGGGTATCAATGCACCCGGCAAGGCCATTCCCGGTGAGGACAAGCTTGGAGTCCGGTGCTCTGCCGGATGGTCTTCAGGTCTATCGACGGTTCAATTCACTTTTGCTCATTCTCTATCGCGCTGTTCCATATTGCGTCGAGCCATTTCTGGGTACGCTCGCTGGCGCCTATGCTGGATTCGATTAGGCCTGGGTTTCCGATCATGGCTGCAAAATCTTCGAACATGAGCGCGGCTGCGGGCTTTGCGTCGGTCACCTTGATTGATTTTGTGCTATCCCAGTCCTGGCGGTATTCAAAGTCGGCGGGCTGATCCGCCGGGCGCTGTGCCAGGAAATCATCCAGCTTGATGACGCCCCTGGCACCCGAAATCCGCAGGTCCATAATCCCCGCACCGGATTCAAACCCGCAATTCCATGTGCTGGTGGAGCCGTCATCAAATACGATAACACCGCTGCCACTGACCACCGCACGGGTCTCGCTGTCGCGGCGGACAAACGCTTCGACCGACCTGACATCAACACCCGGTGATGCATACTCCAGCGTCACCCGCATGTTGTACCACCCGGCATCGCCGATCGCGCCGTAGGGTTCGAGTTCCGGGTTCATGCGTATATTGCGCTTGTCGGCGAGGTGAAATTGAAAGGCCGAATCGATGGACGATGGCCAGCCCACCAGTTCCGCCATGCGCGATTTGATCTCTGCCGTTCGGGGGTGATGCACGAAGTGCGTGGCGTCCATGAAACCCACGCCGTTGTGTCTGCAGGCCGCAGTGATACGTTGTAAGGAGGCCAGGCTGGCAAATGGCTTTTCGCCCAGGACGTGTTTGCCATGGCAGGCTGCAGCCATGCAGATTTCTTCCCTGGCAATGGTGGGCGTCGCGACGTAGACCGCATCCACTTCATCACATTCACACAGGTCGATCCAGGAGTCGAAAGCCCTCGAGGCGCCATGGGTGTGGGCAAATGCTGACGCTGACTCCATTGTCCGGCTGGATACGGCGACAAGCTGCGCATGGTTTGCCTGCGCAATCATCGGCGCCATCTGCGTGGCTATCAGGCCGGTGCCGACAACACCCCAGCGCAGGGATCTTGCGGGTTTAACGCCTTCAGCCTGCTGCAGCCCAGGCAGTTCGGAAGCAACCGGGCCGGGCTCTTTGGGCTTACCGTTTTCCTTCTTCATTCAAATCTCCGCAAAACAGTTTGCAACACAGGTTACCGGAATATGGAAGATAAAACCCCAATCGGGGTCGGTTAAATCCATTTCGACACCGCGAACAACCTGATTGGATGTCAGTGTAACGGGCCGGGATTATTTCTTTGTCGGGCGATTTGTGGCCTAATTCGTAACTTTTATGAAACATAGGTTTGTTAGGCTGTAAAAATGGCGAAATTTGTACCTGTAGATATATTCGATCTGGTCATCTTCGGTGGGGTCGGCGACCTGGCCCTGCGCAAGTTGATGCCGGCCCTCTATCATCGTGATCGTGATGGGCAGTTGCCCCCCGGGTGCCGGATCATCTCCGTTGGCCGCAGCCACATCACGAACGATGAGTTCCTGGCCAGGGTCGGCGGCTCATTGAAGGAAAAGCTGCCGGATTCCGAATTCTCGGAGGAGTTTTGGGGGGCGTTCTCGCAACGTCTGCAATATATCCGGGCCGATGCGCTGGAACACTCCGACTGGCAGGACCTGACGCAGGTGCTGACAGGCTTCGAAGAACGCATCCGGGTTTTCTACCTGGCGACCGCACCCAATTTGTTTGGCGCCATCGCATCCGGTCTCAGCCAGAACGGTTTGATCACCAAAAACGTGCGTATCGTGCTGGAAAAGCCGGTGGGCAACGATTACGCCTCGGCGCGTGAGATCAATGACCGGGTGGGTGAGTGTTTTCCGGAAGACAGTATTTTCAGAATCGATCATTACCTCGGCAAGGAGACCGTTCAGAACCTGTTGGCTCTGCGATTTGCCAATTCGCTGTTCGAGCCACTCTGGAACCGCGGCAATATCGACAACGTGCAAATTACCGTGGCGGAAGACCTCGGTGTCAGCGGTCGCGTTGAGTTCTACGACCAGATCGGCACATTGCGGGACATGGTCCAGAACCACATGATGCAATTGCTCTGCCTGACGGCGATGGAACCACCCACCAGTCAGGACCACGATGCGGTGCGGGATGAGAAAATGAAAGTCCTGCGCGCGCTCAAGCCGATTGGCGCCGCCGAGGTCAAACGGCATACGGTCCGCGGACAATACCAGGCCGGCGCCATTGACGGTGAAGCGGTTGATGGTTACCTCGATGAACTGGGCGGAAAGGACAGCAAGACCGAAACTTTCGTCGCACTGAAAGTGCAGATCGATAACTGGCGCTGGTCCAATGTGCCTTTTTATCTGCGCACCGGCAAAAGGCTGAAAAAGAAATATTCGGAAATCGTCATCCAGTTTCAGGAAGTTCCGCATTCGATTTTTCCGGAGCTGACCGATGGCCGCAATGCCAACCGCCTCAGTATCCGCCTGCAACCCGATGAGGGTGTCAAGCTTAGCCTGATGTCGAAAGACCCGGGACCGGGCGGCTTTGACCTGCGCAAGGTTTCCCTCGACCTGAGCTTTGCAGACCCGAGTGGCGCCCGCTATCCAGATGCTTACGAGCGTTTGCTGATGGAGGTCATCCGCGGTAACCCGGCCCTGTTCATGCGCCGTGACGAGGTGGAGTTTGCCTGGCGCTGGATCGACCGGATCATCGCCGGCTGGGAGCAATCCAGTCAACCGGTCGAGGGTTACGTGGCCGGCACGTCGGGGCCTACTGCCTCCTCGGTGATGCTGGATCGTGACGGCCGCTCCTGGTTTCCCGAATAAACCCATGCACGGAAATATTGACTTCCGGACATTTGAGACCCGGGCCGCCGCCTCAGCCGCCGCGGCCAGTTTGCTCGCGGACCTGCTAAGGGACGCATTGGATTCAGAACCCCGCAAGGAGGCTTCGCTGGTTGTCAGTGGCGGCTCCACACCGGGACCGTGTTTTGACCTGTTGTCGAGCGAGTCACTGGACTGGTCCAGGGTCACGGTCATACCCAGCGACGAACGCTGGGTGCCGCCTACCGATACCGCCAGCAACGAAGCCCTGATCAGGACGAGGTTGCTGAGAGGCCCTGCCTCAGACGGAAAAGTGTTGCCGTTTTTTCGCGAAGGGCTAGATGCAGCGCAGGCGCCTGCGGTGATCGAACAGGATTTGGCTCGTTTAACCCGGGTCTTCAGCGCGGCCTTGCTGGGTATGGGTGAGGATGGACATTTTGCCTCCCTTTTTCCTGATTTCGACGGACTGCAAGAGGCGCTCGACCCCCGCTCAGGGAGCGCCTGCACGCTGGTGCAAACTGCCAGCAGCCCGTATTTGCGTATCAGCCTGACCCTGTCCGCGCTGCTCAATTCCGCACATATCGCCCTGTTGATCTTCGGCGCGGCCAAGCGGTCCGTGGTGGAAACTGCAATGAGCGGCGCAAGCGCTTATCCTGTAGACGCCTTGTTGCGTCAGACGCGCACGCCGGTAACGGTGATATGGGCCCCCTGAACTGCCAAAGAGTAAGCAACAGATGAATTCCACGCTCAAACAAGTCACAGACCGTATCTGCAAGCGCAGCGAAAAATCGCGTGAATCCTACCTGCAGCGCATTGAGAGGGCGGCGGCCTCCGGTCCTTCCCGGCAAGCCCTGCCTTGCGCCAACCTGGCGCATGGCGTTGCCGCCTGCTCGACCCCGGACAAGCGCTCGCTGCTGGATGGTCCGACGGCCAATATTGCAATTGTTTCGGCCTACAACGACATGCTCAGCGCGCATCAGCCGTTTGAGACATTCCCCGACAAAATCCGCAAGGCGGCCCACGAGGCGGGGGCCGTGGCGCAGTTTGCCGGTGGTGTGCCGGCCATGTGCGATGGCGTGACACAGGGCCGGCCGGGTATGGAGCTATCGCTGTTCAGCCGCGACATCATTGCGCAATCGACCGCCATCGCGCTCTCCCACGACATGTTCGACGCCAGCATCTGCCTGGGTGTTTGCGACAAGATCGTGCCGGGCCTGCTGATCGGTTCACTCAGTTTTGGGCACTTGCCTACGATATTTGCGCCTGCAGGACCGATGCCGTCGGGTCTGCCCAACAAGGAAAAGGCGCGGGTTCGCGAAGAATATGCCGCGGGCCTTATCGGCCGTGATGAGTTGCTGCGTGCCGAATCGGCCTCGTACCACTCGCCCGGCACCTGCACGTTTTACGGTACGGCCAACAGCAACCAGATGTTGATGGAGTTCATGGGTCTGCAGTTACCGGGCGGGTCGTTCGTCAACCCGGGTACGGACATGCGCGATGCCCTGACCGCCGAAGCCGTCCGGCGCGTGTTAACGCTCCTGCCGGCGGGTGAAAACTATACACCGATCGGTCACATCGTCGATGAAAAAGCCATCGTCAACGCCATCGTCGGACTGCTGGCGACCGGTGGCTCCACCAATCACACCATTCACCTGGTCGCGATTGCGGCTGCAGCCGGTATCCGCATCAACTGGGATGATTTTTCGGAGCTGTCCTCTGTGGTGCCGCTACTGGTGCGTGTCTACCCGAACGGGCAGGCCGATGTGAACCACTTTCACGCGGCGGGTGGCCTGGGTTTTACCATGGCCTCGCTGTTGGATGCCGGTCTGTTGCACGACGATGTGCGGACCATCATGGGCGCTGGTTTGAGCAATTTCTGCCGCGAGCCGGTACTGGAGAATCAATCCATCAGCTGGAAACCGGTTTCTCAACACTCGCTGGACACCGGTGTCCTAAGACCGGTGAGCGAGCCTTTTGATGCCGAGGGTGGTCTGCGCCTGGTGCAGGGCAACCTCGGCCGTGCCGTCATCAAGACCTCGGCCGTGGAAGAAAAATACCATCGCATCGAGGCGCCGGCGCGGGTGTTCGACTCGCAACAGAGTTTCGTCGATGCCTTCAACCGGGGTGAATTCACCAGCGACACGGTGATCGTGCTGACCCACCAGGGTCCTTCTGCTAACGGTATGCCCGAACTACACAAGCTGATGCCTTTCCTGGCGGTGTTGCAGGGTAGCGGCCTGAAGGTGGCGTTGTTGACTGACGGCCGTATGTCCGGCGCTTCCGGCAAGGTACTGGCGGCCATCCACGTGACACCCGACACCCTCGGCAAGGGTTTGATCGGCAAAGTCAGGGACGGTGACCGGGTGCTGATCGACGCGCAGGCGGGCGTGATGCAGCTTGAAGTTGCCGAGACCGAACTTCAAAATCGTCCCGGGCCGGGTCCGGGCAGTGAAGACGCCGCCAACGGCATGGGCCGGGAACTCTTCGATGTGTTCCGTGCCAACGCCAGCGACACCGAAGCCGGTGGCACCGTATTGCGCGGGCTGGGCTCATAAAAACCCGGATAACGCGTGGCAGTTGTGGTTGCGGGGCGCATATCAAAGGATAGGGGCCGCTTCGGGCCATACCGGTTGCAGCTTGTTTAAAAGCACTGATGGATATTTATTACGAACACAATTACCCTTGAGCGAACTACATGATCGACATGCCGGGTGAGAACACTTTTGTCATGTCAGGCAACAAGGCAAATAAACCATGACAAACGAGTCAAACGATTCTCCAAAAGCGCCTATTCCGCTGTGGCTGGCACTGATACCGCTGGTCTTTCTGGTCAGTATGCTCTCGAGCTCGGTCGCCCTGTTCGGTGACAACTCATCCTATGGCCCCAACCAGATAGGCCTGATGATGGCCGCGGGCGTGGCGGCCGTGATCGGGCTGTTCCTCGGCAACAGCTGGCACGAAATTGAACAGGCCATGGTGGATGGCATCAAGCTGGCGCTGAAAGCCTGTTTGATCCTGTTGGCAGTGGGCTCGTTGATCGGTAGCTGGATGCTGGCGGGGACTGCACCAACGGTTATTTATTTTGGACTGGGTATCCTGGAGCCATCCTTCTTTTACCCGGCGGCGCTGATCATCTGTGCACTGGTTGCCGTATCAATCGGCAGTTCGTGGACTACCGCCGGCACCGTTGGCCTGGCCCTGATCGGCATCGCCCAGATCATGGGCCTGTCGGCGCCTGTCACGGCCGGCGCAATTATTTCAGGTGCTTATTTCGGCGACAAGATGTCGCCATTGTCGGATACCACCAACCTGGCGCCCGCCATGGTCGGCGTCGACCTCTTTGTGCACATCCGGCACATGGTCTGGACAACCGGGCCCTCGTTTCTGATCTCGATGGTGCTTTTCGGTTTCATGGGGTGGAACAGTGAAACCAGCCAGGCGCCGGTGGATAGCATCGAAGCGGCCCGCAGCATTCTTGCCGACAATTACACCATTGGCTGGCCGACCATCCTGCCGTTGATCCTGTTGCTGGGCCTGGCCATGCGCAAGGTATCCGCTTTGCCGACCATCGTTTTCGGTGCACTCGCCGGTTGCGTGGTGGCGCTGATCTGGCAGCCGAACCTGGTGCAGACCTTCGCCAATCCGGATGGCGACCTCTCGACCTTCGCCGGCAGCGTCAAGGCCCTGTTCATGGCGCTGGCCGATGGTTTTCAGATTCAGACCGGAGATGAATCGCTTGATACCCTGCTCTCGAGAGGTGGTATGTCGAGCATGCTCAATACGATCTGGCTGATCATCTCGGCCATGTGTTTTGGCGGTGTTATGGAGCATACCGGCTTGCTGCAACGCATTGTCGATGCACTGCTCAAGGGTGTGAGAGGCACCGGTTCGTTGATCACCACCACGGTGCTCACCGCCATCGGCATGAACATCATTGCCGCCGATCAATATATTGCAATCGTGCTT
>DATCZY010000231.1:0-5799 GCA_036525655.1 Lysobacterales bacterium
CTTATTCTTTATCGGCTTTGTTATCTATAGGGGGAGAGCGGACAGCACCTCAGTATCAGTAGATAATTAGCGCTTTGTCAACAAACTATTGATTTTCTATGGTAACGGAAGGGGGCGAACGCCATTTTCTGAAAAAGGCGCCCAAATGAAAAAAGGGGCGGATACAACTAAATGAAAGTTGTATCCGCCCCGTTTCCCACTACTTTGACTCGGCCCCTTTGAGGGCCCTTTTCAAATCGAATTCATTGCGCAGGCACAAATTCTTCCAACACAGCCTGCCTTAGCAAATCGGGGGGCAGCAGACCCTGTTTCAGCAAAAAGTCGTGGTACTTGCGCTGGTTGAAGCGTTCTCCCAGCGCCATTTCCACCTCGGTGCGCAGGCGCTCGAGGTTGCGGTAGCCGTAGTAATAGGCCGTTGCCTGCCCCGGTATCAGGAAGGCGTAGCGGTCGGCCTCTGAACTGGCCATCGCCTTGGAAAGGCCGATCTGGTTGACCATGAAATCGACCGCGTCCCCGGGCGTCAGCAGGCCGAGGTTGACCATCGGGTCCATGAACATACGTGCGGCCCTCTGTAACCTGGCAAGCAGCGTGAACAACTGGCCTTCCAGCGGCAGGTATTCCATCATGATGGCTTCGGAGTAAAGACCCCAGCCTTCCACGTTGGCGCTGTTGAACGCATAGGTGGAACGCGCCAGCGAGGTGCCGTTTTCGACCAGCGAGGCAAACTGCATTTCGTGGCCGGGACGTGCCTCGTGCACGGTCAGCGCCCAGGTCACGGAATCGTGGCTCCAGTCATCCATCTGGGCGTCATCGCCCTCCAGCGAAGGATTGCTCTGCACCAGTACAAACTCACCGTATTGACCGGTATTGCCGACCAGTTGCGGCGGACTCATAAAGGGCGCAGGGATACTTGCCGATTCCGCCTCGGTCGCCAAGCGTATCGAGGCGGCGCGGTCGGGCAGGGTGATGATGTCCTGCTCGCGGATGATATCTTCGATGGCCGCCAGCCGGGATTTGTACACTTCCAGGACTTTGTCCTGCGGGATCTGTTCTTTTTTAAGTTCCTTCATCACGTGCATCAGATCGCCGTTTTCCCAACCGCGCTTTTCGGCGATCTGGCGCGCCACCGAGCGCATCTGTGACTTGATTTCCTGGAACCCGAACTGTGCATCGCGGATCAGGTTTTCGGGGTCTTCACGTACACCGAAGCTCTTCAGGTTGTCGGCGTACAGTTCCGGCGGCAGGCGGTGATCCTGTCGCGCACGCGGCATCATTTCCATTTTCAACCAGTCTGCATAGTCGTTCAGTTGCGCCAGCAACACATCGAGATCTTGCTGGTAGCCTTCCAGGCCGGAGGCTTCGAAAGTCTGCTGCAGGCCGGCGGCGAAACGCTCTACGTTGTCAAGGTCACGCTCCAACTCGCCCTTGTATGGCCCCAGCAAACCCTTCTCGGCAAAGCGTTCCAAGGTGCGTTGTTTGGCCAGTTCGGTGATAGGGGTGAAGCCCTCGGCCTTGCCGGTATATTTGGACAGGCGTATCAGTGCCGCCGGGTAACGGCTGGCATCGGCGCGCGGGTCGAGCAGGGCGCGAAAGCCGTAGAACAGGGTTTGCGACAGGTTGTAATACGGCAGCATATACCGGTGCGTCAGCGTGGTCGATTGGATGCCGTCCTCCAGGGCCTGTTGCAGGATGTTCAGGTCCTGGATCACCTTGGGGTTTTCGCTGGTGCGCAGCCACGCGCTCGTTTGTGCTACCAACTCCTCGTCCACCGCGATGCTGCGCGCGTAAAGGTCCGGGCCGAGATCCATGATGGAATCGTCAAATTCGGTCAGACCCAGCCCGGAGGCGCCTTCCGGTTGAAATTGTGACTGGGCCTTCAATACCACCGTGGTGTATTCGTTGCTTTCATCCACCCAGTCCCGGGCTGACGCGGTGGTAAACACCAGGCTCAAAAGAATGGCCCATGTGAAGTTGTTTGTTTTTCTCATGATTGGGTAAGTTCCTGATTAAGTGAACACAAAGTATCCTCGCACCCGGGCCACGAACAGTGGTAAAAGTCATGTTCGGCATTCGTTATCGATTCCACGCCTGAAATCACCTGCGAAACACACGGTTCAAGGCAGTATTTGCTGATGGGCAGCTGGTGCATATTGGTGGGGTGATGGTTGTCACGAAAACGAGAACGGTAGCGATTGATGCAGCTGCTATTTTATTCCGGCCCCAGATATACCGGTCAGAAATACCCGGGGTCTATTCACCATCGCCGGAGATAAAACTTGTCCATGATCCATGCATCGGGTTGGGCAGGATAAACCAACGGTCACCCCAATAGTCGGCATGTTGCAGGGTCAGGCGCTTGCGCTCATCTGCGCTGGCTGGCGGACAGGGCGAAACCGGTTTGGCGCGCACGCAAGGCAGAAAGTCGCCGAGGTCATCGCCGATCAGCATGATGACGCGATAGTCCCTGCCGACGAGCTCCTGGCGGTAGCGTTTTTCGCGTGTCCAGTCCGGTCGTTCACCGACCAGCATGACGTGGTCGGCATCGGTTTGAATGCCGCCCTCGGCGAGGTCCTGCAGGGTAATGGCTTCCTGCGGGCAAGGCCCCGGTGCGAAATCCCGCTCATGGCAGGGGCGGTTGGTAATGAAAAAAACCGTGACGCCCCTGTCCCTTGCCGCCTGGATAAATTCAGGCGCACCGGCAATGCGTCCGGCCGGGTTGTTCTGCTGCCAGTAATCGAAAGCCTCATGGCTGAAACTTCCATCGGCCTGGAGTTGAAACCCAATATTGCTGATGGCTGTTTCATCGACGTCGAGGATGATGGCAGGAGGCAGAGCGGCCATGTCCTGTTGCCCGGGCAGCGCGCTGGAATGTTTGTCTGTAATCCGCTCATCGAGATGCCGGGTTGCATTTTGATAAGCCTGCAATGTCAGCGCATCGTACTCTGCCGCCGACGCCACCCAGGGTATTCCCAGCTGCGGCGGTTTTGTGAGCGTTGTCTGCGTGCAGGCCGGGAGACTCGCGAGTATCGGCAGGGTGAGAAAGAGGAAGCGCTTGTTCATAGGGGAAACATTTTGCCATTTGACCCCGGTGAAGTCTTCACTTATCGGCTTTCGCGGGCTTTCTCACGCTTTGAGAACCAGCTCCCACATAATGTGATTTAGCAAGACGGACAAGCTGTAGCGGTCGATTCCCCCTCAGCCTAGGCACGAGGGGGGATCCGGCCATCAGGCGCGGGCCTCTCCACCGGTTTTACCGGTCGTGGCTGTACCATTAAAAATGGGAGGGGTCATGAATGCCCTTTGCATCAAGGTATCCGGTCGCTTTTCCAGGTCCCGCTTCAAATGCATCCTGTGCTTTTTAAAATACCTCCAAAGCGGCGCGTTTTGTGGTCGCAAGACCGGCTCGGTTCGATACGCTGATGGCGTACTTTCCGATTGGCAGGCTACGTGTCTCGATGGTGACCCGGAGCTCGGTTCCCGCCGCATTGACCGAAGGTGTGTAAGTCGCGTCCTGGAATATGACGACGGACTTGTCATTGAAACCGGAGCCCAAAATCGTGATGGTCGCCTCGCGGGCGCCGAACACCACCGACCATGGTTTGATCTTGGCGATCACCGGTCCGTTGGGTGCGGCGTCCTGGTCTTTCACCGTGGTATCCGCTGCCGCTTGACTGCTGCTGGCCGCCGTTGAGGACGTACAGCCTGGCGGGCATGCATCCGCACCGGCCTTGTCCGCCTGCACTGTGGCTTCGGTTGTTGCCGGCAAGCCGCTTTCGGGCGCGTCGGAGCAAACAATATTTCCCTCGGGATCAAAGCCGGTAACGTAGGCGCCCCTGGGACACATCTGGCCGGCCGGCGGCGGGTTCCCGGCTGCGAGCACACTACCGGCAATGCACACCGAAACCATGGCAGTGAAGAATAACTGCGCTGAACTTAACTTTTCCAACATGATGAGCACTCTCCCGTAAAAATGTATCCGGACACTGTTTGTAGAAAGGTGTCCAGTCCCCCCATTGAAATCAACCGGGGCAGCGGTGTGCCCGGCCCGTCTCGCGTTCAGCCATTCTGAACAACGATGACAATCAAAAGCGAAGGATTACTATACGACAACATCCATCGCCCTGTCCGCGATTCGCGGAAATCAATCGCGTTCGGGAAAGACGCAATCCCTTTTTTAAGCCCAAGCCTTTTTCGGGCCCGCAATATCTGATCAAATACCCGCATGAGCATCCTGAAATTACCCCACGCCAGGCCAACGACGATACTGTTCGACTGGCATGCCACGCTGGTGGATACCCGCGACGCCATGTACCACGCGGTCGATGATGTGTTGCCGAAGCTGGTCGAGCTCGGGCTGATCGAACGCCTGGTGCCCGCCGAAGACAGCCGCACCATGGAAGACGCCAGGCTGGTGAAATATGTCCGCCAAAATGCGCGCCTGCACCCGAAGATTCGGTCGGAGCGCAAGGTGTCGCGCACCGACATTTTCGAAGTTCTGTTTGGCCCGGACCACGAAGCCAAGCGTATCGCCCACCGGGAGTTCGACGAATGCTACCGCCGCCACGTCAGCGGCGCCGAGCCGCTGGAAGAAGGTATACCGGAGATGTTGAACGACTTGCGCGGCTTGAACATCCAGCTCGGAGTGATATCCAACCGCAGCCGTGAGTACATGCAAAAGGAGATCGCCAACGTCAGGGGTGAAAACTGGCGACCGCTGTTTGGCACCATGGTCTGCGGTGATGACGTTGCCCATCGCAAACCCTGGCCGGACCTTTTGCTCATGGCCATGAATAATCTCGGGGTGAAGGCCGATACCTCCTGCTGGTACGTCGGCGACAGCACCACCGATGTGATTGCCGCCAAGGAGGCCAGCGTCACCGCCATCTTTTACAACGGCGCCGGCTGGGATCAGAACTGGATCGACAAAATCTTTCCGGGCACCGTGCGCCACCCGCATAAACCGGATGCCGTGATCAACCACTTTTCCGAACTGGCCGCGCTGGTCAAGCGCTTTTTGCAGGATTACGAGGCTTTCGAAGCGGCTTCACCCTGAAAGCCCCGCCCGTTTTGGGCTTCCCTTTTACCTGCCGCGTTGCTCCAGGCGATTGGCAAATTCCTGCATGATCTGCATGTACAACTCGTTACCCAGGTAGCGGTCTTCGACATCGTGGTCGATGTTCGGGTTGTCGTTCACCTCGATCACGTAAACCTGGTCGCCTTTTTGCTTGATGTCCACCCCGTACAGGCTCCTGCCGATGATGGCGCAGGCTTTCAATGCTGCATCCAGCACCGCCTTGGGCGCTTCGAAGGTCGGCAGGGTTTCCCATCCGCCGGTGAGATTCCGCTTGGATTTGTGGTTGTAGATCTGCCAGTGGCCCTTCGCCATGTGGTACTTGCACGCGTAGATGGCGCGGTTGTTCAACACCCCGATGCGCCAGTCGTATTCGGTGTAGAGGAATTCCTGCGCCAGCACGAGGGCCGATTCGGCGAACAGTTGCGCCAGTTTTGCTTTTAATTCCTCGCGGCTACTGACCTTGAAAACACCCAGTGAAAAAGACCCTTCCGGCATTTTCAGCACCATCGGGTAACCCAGCGTGGTCTCGACCTGCTCCAGGTATTTTTCGCTGTCGCCGGCCATGACCACGGTTTTCAAAGAAGGCACGTTGTTATAGGTGAACGCATCGTGCAGGAACACCTTGTTGCAGCAGCGCAGGATCGAGGTCGAGTCATCCATGACGACCAGGTCTTCCTGCTCCGCCTTGCGCGCCAGGCGGTAGGTGTGGTGATTGATGGCCGTGG
>DATCZY010000232.1:0-3380 GCA_036525655.1 Lysobacterales bacterium
TGATTTCGGCCGAGTTGCGTAGCCGGGTCTATCAGCACATGCAGGCCCTTCCCCTGCACTGGTTGCAGGAACGCAAGCAAGGCAAAGTGCTCTCATTGCTCAGCAGCGACTCGGAATCCATCAGCCGTTTCGTCACCAATGCCCTGGTGCAACTGCTACCGGGAATATTTACTCTGCTGTTTGCTTTTTTAGTTATGGCGTGGATTGATCCATTAATTGCTGGCGTGGCAGCGCTGCTGGTGCCGATCTACACCATCGCAACCCGGTTGATGGCGCGCCGAATCCGGCCTTTATCCGAAGCCTGGATCAAGTCATGGTCCGGATTGGTCGCTTTTGTCAATGAAAACCTCGGCTTGATGCCCGTTTTGAAAGCCTTCACCCGTGAGAAGCATGAAATGGATCGCTTTGCCGACCGTAACCGGAAACTACTTGACGTAACCCGCGAGCAAATCCGTATCACCTCAATTCTTTCTCCGGTAGTGACCCTGTTAGGCGGTGCAGGTGCTTTACTGCTTCTTTGGATTGGTGTGCAACAAATGCAGAGCGGAGAGATTACTCCATCAGAACTGGTTACCCTGCTTTTGTTTGTGATGCTGCTGACCGGCCCCATGTCAGTCCTTGCCAACGTATATAGCCAGACGATGCGCACCAGGGGCGCGGCTGAACGTATCCTGGCATTTTTCAAGGAAAATCCCGAACCGACAGGCGGTTCCGGGATTTCTCTCAAGTCGGTAACGGGTGAAATCAATTTTCAGGATGTCAGTTTCGCTTACGCCGGCCGTCCGCCGGTGTTCAAAAATTTCAACCTGTCTATAAAGCCTGGCGAGACTATTGCGCTGACTGGCCGCAACGGTGCTGGAAAAACTACCATGGTGCACCTTTTGATGCGCTTCATAGAACCAGACAGCGGACGAATAACCATCGATGGTATTGATATCGCCGATCTGGAAATAGGCAGTCTTCGGCGGCATATTGGCCTCGTCGCACAACACACATTGCTATTAAATGGCACCATTGCAGAAAACATTGCTTATGGCCTGCCGCATGCCGGCATGGATGAAATAGTAAAAGCTGCAACAACGGCACACGCCAGCGCGTTTATTGAAAGGTTGCCGGATGGTTATGAAACCATTGTTGGCGATCAGGGCATCAAGCTGTCCGGTGGCCAGCGCCAGCGCCTGTCCCTTGCCCGCACAATTCTCAAAGATCCGCCAATTCTGATTCTCGATGAAGCCACTGCCATGTTCGATCCCGAAGGTGAAAAACTTTTTCTCGAACAATGCCTTGACCTGCTGAAGCAGCGGACCGTGATTCTGATCACCCACAGGCCGGCCAGTCTTGCGCTGGCAGATCGTATCATTCCAATTGGGCCCAATCCGAAAGATGAAACCTGATTCCAGGCACAACTATATAATTGCGGGACTGAAAGTCAGGTCTGATATTCTATTGCCAGAATTGGTATCTAACCCATCAACTGCAAGTGATCCGGATATTGACATCCGGCTTGGGCCCTGTCCGCAGCAACTGCAACAAGCCGGAGCCACGGAGTGTGAAGCTGAAATTGGGAAAAATGAGGTTTTACTCACGATCCCTGAAATTGGCCGTTACTACATCACCGACGGCCGGCGAATCCTTATCGATGCAAGCCCGGGTGTTGAGCTAACGAACCTGCGCCTGTTTTTGCTCGGTTCTGCACTTGGTGCTCTGTTCTTCCAGCGCGGCTTCTTTCCTTTGCATGCGAGCGTTGTTGTGATCAATGGTCAAGCTGTCGCATTCACCGGTGATTCGGGCGCTGGAAAATCAACCATGGCCGCATGGATGAGCAAGCAGGGCTATCCCGTACTATGTGATGATACTTGCGTGGTGCGTTTTGATGACAGGGACGGCCCCGTCGCATTCCCGGGCTTCCCCCGACTGAAGCTATGGAAAGATACACTCAATGCCTTGGATATTAATTCCGGCGAATTGCAAAAAGATTACTATCGTCCTGAGAAATACCACCTGACTTCCCCAGAAAGGTTCTGGATGGACCCTGTCAAGCTCAAGCATATCAATGTCCTGCGGTTTTCAGAAACCGCTTCCAAGCCGCGAATAGAGAATATTAAACCGGCTGATGCCGTTCACTTGTTGCGCAACAACACGTACCGTTTTCAATACATCAGTGGCCTGGGATTAACGCGCAGCCATTTCCTGGATTGCGTCAAGCTTGCCAGGAGCACCGGGGTGCATTACCTGGTTCGTCCGCAGCAGTTTTCAGACATGGCTGAGTGCCAAAGACTGATTGAAGAGCAAATGAAATGAGCGCTATTTGCGGAATTCTCAGTCTAACGGACAGCCCTCCCTGTCTTGATTTACTGGCCCGGATATTGGCAGCGCTACAACAACACGGCCCTGATGGCAGCGGGCAGTGGCATGATGGCTCGGTGGGCCTGGGTCACCAGATGATGCGCATTACGCCGGAGTCTCTGAATGAGCATTTACCGCTTCACCATGGCGAGAGCGGCATCTCCATCACGTTCGACGGCAGGCTGGATAATCGTGACGACTTGTTACAAGCGCTTGGCATACCCGGATCGAGCGATTTACCAGACAGCGCCGTGCTGTTGAAGGCTTACCAAAAATGGGGCGCGAACAGCGTCGAGCGGCTGGTTGGGGAGTTCAGTTTTGCCCTTTGGGACGCCCGCAACCACCGATTGCATTGCTGTTCAGACCCGATGGGCATCAGGCCTTTATTTTATTCCCGTATACCCGGTAGGTACTTTGCTTTTGCCTCGGAAATTCGGCCGTTGCTCGCTATGGACGAAAACCGGGGCCTAATCAACGACAAGCGACTGGCAATGCTCGGCGTATCAGCCCTGTCGGTTTTTCTTGAACCTGAAACAACCTGTTTCAAGAACATTTTTCGTATTCCCGCCGGCACCATCCTGTCCATAGATAGAAACGGAATCAAGACCCGGGAATACTGGGCGCCGGATGTCACGAAACGTTTACGGTTCAATTCAGACGAAGAATGCAGGGAGGCTTTCCAGGAGGTTTTTTTCAAGTCGGTCAAAGCACGGCTCAGGAGCGTCTATCCCGTCGCGTCATTTTTGAGCGGAGGCCTGGACTCTTCAGGAATTGTCAGCGCCGCAAGCAGGATACAAGCAGGTAAGAACGAACAACTAGTGACTGTATCGGCGGTGCCCATGCCCGGTGCAGAGGGGAATATTGCGGGAGAAAAAGAATTTGTTGAGCTCTTCAACAAGACTGAAAACCTCGACATGCGGTATGTTTCAGCGCCTAACCGGGGGCCCTTTGATCAACTGGAGCAACTGGTTGAATCGGCGTCTTTATGCTCCTATTCCTACCAGCATTACCAGTATACGGCGCTGGTTGAGGCG